>DASTQK010000162.1:0-2035 GCA_035761765.1 Rubrobacteraceae bacterium | reverse complement strand
GTGACGTCCCGGGCGACGAGGACCACCCGGTCGTCGATCATCGGGGAGATCGAGGCGTCGAACCACATCCATGGGCCGTCTATGGACAGGCCGTACTCGAACTCAACCTTCTGCTGCGTCTCGAGCGCGCGCCGGATATGGTCGAGTATCTGCCCGGCCTGCTCCCTGGGCAAGACCTCGTGCAGCGTCTTGCCCAGTAGCTCGGGGGCCGGCCTGTACAGGAGCGAGGGGTTGGTCGGCGCTACCTTGAGGTAGCGTCCCTCGGAGTCGAGGACGAATATGGCATCGGTCATCGCCCCGAATACGGCGCGCAGCTCGGCCTCCGAGGCTCGCAGTCTCTCCTCGGCCTCCTTGCGCTCGGTGATGTCGGACAGCGTCCCCGCCATGCGCACCGGGGCGCCGCTCTCGCCGCGCTGCGCCATGCCCCGTCCGACGCAGTGGACGTAATCGCCCGAAGAGCGCCGGAGCCGGAACTCCTCGCTGTACTCAACGCCGCTCTCGAGGTGGGCTCTGATAGCGTCGAGAACCCTCTGACGATCCTGTGGGTGCAGAAGTTCAGCGAAGAGCTCGAAGGTGGGGGAGACCTCCGAGCGCGCGAGACCGAGCATCTCGTAGAGGCGGTCGTTCCAGTAGAGCTCGCCATTGCGGATGTCCCAGTCGAAGATGCCGTCGTTGGAGCCCTCGACCACCAGGCTGTAGCGCGCCTCGCTCTCGCGCAGGGCCGTGTCCGCTCGCCTGCGCCGGACCGCTGCGCCCAGGGTGCTGGCGGCCGCCTTGAGCGCATCCATCTCGGCCGCGAACCACTCGCGCTCGGCGAGGCACTCGTCGAAGCCGACGAAGCCCCACCATCTCCCTTCGACGAAGATCGGGACGACGACTATGGAGAGGATGTCCTCGGCCTGCAGCTCCGGCTGTTCGCTCTCCGGGAAGTCCCGCGTGTTGCCGTACACAAGGTCTCCCCGGCCCAGCATCTCCTCCCAGCGGCCGTAGCCAGCGGCTCGGTACGGGAGGGCCTTGAGCAGGGGGTTCTCGATCTGCGCCGATACGTCGGGCGCCGCCCACTCGTAACGCTGGGTCGCCCACAACTCACCATCCTCCCCCACGTAGTTCTCGAAGATGTAGACGCGGCTCACCTGCGCTGCCTCTCCGAGCCTGCGCAGGATCGACTTTACGTTCACCTCCCAGCTGGCCGTCTCGCCGAGGAAGCTCTCCGCGGCGAACCTGACAGCGTCGAGGACGCCGTCCCGTCTCCTCAGCTCCTCTTCGGCGCGCTTGCGCTCCCTTCTCTCGTTGGCCTCTTGCAGACCCCGCTCCACCGTCGGGCACAGGAGCGGCATGCTGCCCCTGGTGATGAGGTCGAGCGCCGGGTTGCCTTTGCTGAGGAAGTCGTAGGCGCCGGCCTTCATGACCTCGACTGCCGCCTCCTCCCCGACCTTGCCAGAGACCACGATGAACGGTGCATGCGAGCCCGCATCGCGCGCGACCCTGAGCGCCTCGAGCGCCCCGAAGCGCGGCATCCGGTAGTCCGAGATGACCACGTCCCACTCCGAAGCGGCTAGCGCCTTCTCCATCGTCTCGGGGGTCTCTACCCGCTCGTAGTCGGGCTCGTAGCCGCCCTTCTTCAGCTCGCGCACCAACAGCAGCGCGTCGTTCTCGGAGTCCTCCACGATCAATACCCGCAGCCGCCGCAGGCCGCTGCCGGTCTTTCCCGGCTTCGAGAGCTTCACCATGGCTCGTCGCCGAGTTCCTCGACGCTGACCAGCCCCTCGCGCACCGCGTGCAGTGCGGCCTGCGTGCGGCTCCGGACACCGAGCTTTCTGAGGATGGCCGAGACGTGAGCCTTCACCGTCTTCTCGCTCACGTAGAGCCCTTGCGCGATCTGCTTGTTGGCCTTCCCAAGAGCCAGCAGCTTCAAAACCTCGCTCTCGCGCTCGGTGAGCGCCTCGGGGTTCTCAGGAGCCCGCACCTCGCGCATCAACCTCGCCGCGGCCTCGGGTGCGAGCTGTACCCTGCCCTCAGAGGCCGCCTTTATCGC
>DASTQK010000161.1:0-2077 GCA_035761765.1 Rubrobacteraceae bacterium | reverse complement strand
CGGCCGCAGGGTATGCGCACGGCGGCCTGGTTAGTCAGCAGGGCTTTGGGGTAGATCCTCCGTATACTACGGAGAGAGGGAGGACATGGCCGACGTAAGCTACGTCTCGCGGGTGAAGGTAGAGCCGGTGAAGGGCAGGGTCCGGCGCGCGTTCATCCCGGCTGAGGAGGAACCGGTCTTCTTCGGTGTCCACGACGAGGTCGCCAAGCACTACGGGGTAGAGCCCGGTGCGGAGGAGCCGCACGCCTCGACGCTCGACTACGTAGTCGCAGCTGCCGGTGGCTGACTGCTCGGGACCTTCAGAGGCGCGCTGGCAGCGCGTCAGGTTTCCTACGAAGACCTTCGCGCGGAGACGGTGGGGGAGGTGGAGACCGAAGGCAAGGTGCTGGTGATCAAGCGTATCAAACAGACCCTCTACCTCACGGCCTCCGAGGAGGACCGCCCCACGATAGAGCGAGTGCTCGAAGTCTACGCGGACTCCTGCCCCGTCGTCCGTTCCGTAAAGAACAGCATCGAGGTCTCGAGCGAGCTGAACCTTACGACGAGGTAACCCCGGTACTCTGCCGCTCCCGTTCGACGAGCACCCGGCGGAGGGTCTTGCCCGTCGGGGACTTCGGTATGGCGTCGACGAACTGGACGGCGTGGATCCGCTTGTGGGGCGCAACGCGCTTCGCGACGAAAGCCATGAGCTCGTCCGCAGTCGCCTCCCCGTTCGCCACCACGAACGCCTTGGGGACCTCACCGGCACCGCTGCCCACGACGGCGGCATCGGCCACGCGCGGGTGAGATATCAGGACCGCCTCCAGCTCTGCCGGAGCGATCTGCATGCCTCTGTACTTGATCATCTCCTTCAGGCGATCCACCAGGTGCAGATAGCCGTCCTCGTCCACATACCCGAGGTCCCCCGTGCGGAGCCAGCCGTCGGGATCGATGGCGGCGGCGGTGGCATCCGGGCGGTTGAGGTAGCCTCTCATAACCTGCGGGCCGCGCACCAGCACCTCGCCCGGCTCGTTCACGCCGAGAGGGGAGCCGCTCTTGACGTCGGCGAGCATGCACTCGGTGTTGGGGATCGGAGGTCCTATGGCGCCGGTCCTCGCCAGCGAGGTGTCGGCAGGGGTCACGTGGAGCGCGGGGCTGGTCTCGGTCGTGCCGTAGCCGTTCCTGACGCGGCAGCCGAGCCTCTCGGCGCACGTCCTCGCCAGACCGTCGCTCAACGGGGCCGAGCTGGAGAAGACCAGCCGGAGAGACGAGAGGTCGTAACGGTCCACGAGCGGGTGCCTCGCCAGAGCCAGCACTATCGGTGGGACGGCCCAGACAATTGTCACACAGTAGTCTTGAATGGCCTTGAGCAACGTTTCGAAGTCGAAGCGCGGTACCGTCACGATCGTCGCGCCGACGCGCAGGCTGGCGTTCATCACGGGCCCGATGCCGGAGATGTGGAAGAAGGGTGAGGCGAGGCACGTGTCGTCCTCCCGGCAGAGGTCGATCCCCGGCGCGCTGACCTGGGCGAGGTTGGAGACGACGTTACGGTGGGTGAGCATCACACCCTTGGGTAGCCCTGTGGTGCCGCTGGAGTACGGCAGGAAGAGCAGGTCCTCGCGCGGATCTATCTCGACCTCGGGCGGCTCCTCCTCACTCACAGAGAGCTCCTCGAACGACGTAGCTCCCGGCCCATCGCCAAAGACGAAGACCTCGCGCACACCGGCCCGGTTTGCCGCCTCGAGCGCCGCGTCCAGAAACGGCGGCGCCGTGAGCAGCCACCTCGCCCCGGAGTCGCCGAGCTGGCGCGCGAGCTCCCCCGTAGTGTTGAGCGGGTTCGCGGGTGTGACCACGCCGCCCAGAGACGCCACCGCGTGCACTGCGATGGCGTACTCCGGCAGGTTGGGGCTGTAGATCGCCACGACCTCCCCCTTGCCGAGCCCGCGGCGGGCGAAACCGGTCGCGACGCGGCGCGCGCCGCCCGCGACCTGGCCCAGCGTGAGCGTCCTCCCGCTCGGGCCGTCGATCAGCACCGGCCGGTCGGCCCACTCGCGCGCGTGCCTCAGGACGAAGTCCGGGTACGGCGTGTCGGGGATCG
>DASTQK010000160.1:0-17120 GCA_035761765.1 Rubrobacteraceae bacterium | reverse complement strand
CTTGAACGAGCGGATGTCCTCGCGCACGAGTTCGGCGGCCTCGCGCAGGGAAGAATAGCCCTTGACGTGTGTGGCATCGAGCCTCGCAACGTAGCGCGGGTCGAAGACGGCCGGGAATGGCTCAATTGTCTTCAGCTCTTCCCGCACGGCGCCCAGGTGCTCCTTCTCCAGCACGCCAGCGACCGTAGCGGCCTCGTAGGCGTCGTCCGGGAAGGCGTCCCACCCGCCGAAAACCAGATCCTCGAGACCGTCCAGCGGCACGAACTCCTTTATCTTCGGCACGCGGTCCTCGGTACGCTTGCCGAGTCGGATCGTGCCGAGCTGCGTCAGGGAGCCGATCGGCTCGGCGAGATCCTTCTTCACGAGCTCGACACCGGCGATGAAGGTGGTCGCCACGGCCCCCATCCCCGGCATCAGGACCCCCAGCCTGCCCCGCGGGATCTGGATCTCCCTGGCCTCAGACATCTCCCTCACCTGCCTTTCTGCCGCCTCGTCCGGCGGTCGAGCCCCGAGACGGTCGACTAGTGCAGCGGTCTATACCCAACCGCTCGGTAGGGTGAACGCGTCTATTCGCCCGGGCAAGAGAAACAGGGGACTACTCCGCGTAGGTTTCTCCGAGCCGGGGTATACCAGGACAGCGGCGTCGTGTTGGCCAGAACTCGGAGCTTTTGGAGGTTTCACGCGTGGCGAAGATAGGCTACTTTCTCTCCTGCGAGGAGTGGGGTCCAGGGGAGCTGATCGAGCAGGCCGAGATGGCCGAGGCGGCGGGCTTCGAGGCGCTCTGGATCTCGGACCACTACCACCCCTGGAACGACGAGCAGGGCAACAGTCCGTTCGTCTGGTCGGTGATAGGAGGGCTATCCCAGGTGACCTCGCTCCCGCTAACCACCGGCGTGACCTGCCCCACGATGCGCATACACCCGGCGATCATCGCCCAGGCGGCGGCGACCTCGAAGGTGATGCTGAACGGGCGCTTCGCCCTTGGCGTCGGTACGGGCGAGAACCTGAACGAGCACGTACTCGGTGACCGCTGGCCGCGGACAAACGTGAGGCTGGAGATGCTAGAAGAGGCGATTGATGTGATGCGCCTTCTCTGGGAAGGGGGCACGAAGAGCCACCACGGCAAGCACTACACCGTGGAGCATGCCCGCATCTACACCCTGCCAGAGGAGCCGCCCGACGTCTTGATCTCCGGTTTCGGTCCCAAGTCCACGCGGCTGGCGGGGCGCATCGGCGACGGCTACTGCCACACTGCCCCCGACGCCGAGATGCTCTCCCTTTTCAGGGAGTCGGGCGGCGGCGACAAACCCGCTCACGCCGGCACGAAGGTTTGCTGGAGCGATGACGAGGCGGAGGCGCGCAGGACCGCGCACCGGCTCTGGCCAAACGAGCTGTTACCCGGCGAGCTCGCCCAGGAACTTCCCACCCCGAGACACTTCGAGCAGACGTCCTCGCTCGTCACCGAGGAGATGGTAAGCGGGGCCGTACCGTGCGGGCCCGACCCCGAGAATCACCTCCAGTCCATCCGACGGTACGTAGAAGCCGGCTTCGACGAGGTCTACGTTCAGCAGATAGGCCCCGAGCAAGAGGGTTTCTTCCGGTTCTACGAGAAGGAGATCCTGCCGAAGCTCCGCTAGTAGGGCATCACCAGGGTCTGCTCTTCGACAATAGCGGGCAGCGGTCGTGGAGCCGGTCTGCGGAGAGCAGACCGCTCGAGTTATCACGGCTATACCCGATGCCTGAAACCTACCCAAAGTGGTCCCAGCCAGAGAGTCCCCCGACCACCTCTCCCCCGCGCACGAAGACGACGCCCTCGGCACCATCCGTAACCTCGCCGACGGTGGACAGGGGCACCCCCACGCTCTCGGCCATCCCCTCCATAACGGGCTGCGGGGCGGAGATCAGGAGCTCGTAGTCCTCTCCGCCGGTCGCGGCAACTATCTCCGGCTCGTACCCGAGCGAGGTGAGAAAGCTGCGCGTGTCCGCCGCTACGGGCAACAGATCCAGATCCACCTGGCACCCGACCCCGCTGCGCTCGCAGAGATGGCGTGCGTCTGAGGCCAGGCCGTCGGAGAGGTCTATCATCGCCCCCACCCCGAGCCGAGATGCGGCGAGTCCCGCTTCGACCCGCGGCGCCGGCCGCAGATGTTTGTTCGCGAGACGCTCCGGGTCGGAGGCTCCGCTCTCGAGCGAGAGCCGTCCCGCGGCCGAGGCGCCGAGCTCGCCGGTGACCGCGAGCAGATCGCCCGGCCTCGCGCCGGAGCGCAGGACGGGCGTGGAGAGCTCGCCGAGGATGGCCACGTCCACCGTCAGGGTTTCGGCGCGGGTCGTGTCGCCCCCGAGCGGGTAGACGCCGAACGCCTCGCATGCCTCCAGTACGCCCCGCACGCAGCGGAGTGTGGTTTCGGGATTCGGTGCACCGCAGGAGGCGAGGACGAACCGCGGAGTTCCCCCCATCGCCGCCACGTCCGAGACGTTGACCGCGACGGCCTTGTAGCCCACATCCTCCGGCGTGGCCCAGCCCTTGAAGTGGTGGCCGCAGACGAGCATGTCCGAGGCTGCCGCCCAGGTCCGGTCCCCGAGCCGCAGAACGGCGCAGTCATCGCCTATGGGAACCAGCACCTCGGGTGGCGCCTCCGGGAGCTCGCCCGAGATGCGGCCTATGATCTCGAACTCGTTCATCTTCTGTCGAACCACGTCCGCGGATCGAAGAATCGGCGGTAGCGCGAGATCGCCTCCGCACCCAGAAAGAGCGCAGCGCCCCAGAACACGGCCTCCGCAGCGACCACGAGCCCGGCCGATAGCCCCACCTTCTGCGCCGTGGTGAGCGGCAGGAAAGGTACGACCGGGACCGCGGTGTAGAGCGCACCAGGGACGACGAGCACGAGGACGATGAGAGTCCAGGGTCGCCACGAATCTCTTTTCACGCCAGCTGCCTCACCGAAGCCCACAGGGCATCGGAGTCCCGCTTCGTGTACCAGGTCTTCATACCCCTCCACTCCTCCTCGGTGACCCACGCGTAGGTGTCGTGGGCTGCGGTCTCCGGCCTCACCTTTCCTCCCGGGTGGCGAGAGACGAAGCCCACTCCAGCGTAGAGCTCGTTGTCATCCGGGCTCCGCCAGGGCTCGACCCTGGCGAACCAGGGAAGCTCGGGCTCCGCGTCGAGGCCCGTCTCCTCGAGAGTCTCGCGGCGGGCGCAGGCGATGAAGTCCTCTCCTGGCTCAAGCATCCCCCCCGGGTTCTCCCAGAGCCCGACCGGCGGCTTGCGGCGCCTGAGCAGGAGCGCGCGGGGCTCGGCCCCCTCGAGATCCACGAGCACCGTGCCCGCCCCGAGATTCGCGTGCACCACACCACTATCCCCGCTAGGATTCTTCGGTCGCGGGGACTCCGGTAGGGGTCCTTCACTGAGGGTCCCTAGCGTACCGGCGACGCGCCGGATGTTCTCGGGGCTCCACCAGCTCGGCAGGTGCAGCCACTCGTCGAGCGTTACCCACCTGTAGCCGAGGTGTTCGTCGGAGAGGTTCACGCCTGCGGCGCGGGTGCGGGCTGTGAAGGTCACGGCGGCGAGGAGGTTGCCTCTCGGGGCCGGCCCTACCCAGGTAGCCAGGATGCGCTGGGGCGCGACGAGGAGCCCGGTCTCCTCGTAGAGCTCGCGTACGGCGCCACCCTCGAAGTCCTCACCGGGGGCGAGGCGCCCGGCCGGTGGCTCCCACGTCCCGGTCGGGCGCTGGAGGAGCAGCATCCGGCCGTCCTCCCGGACGGGGAGGATGCCCGAGACGAGGTCAGCCTTCAAGATACGCCCGACGCGAGACTCCTAGGTCAGATCTCACGCGCCGAGTATATCCTGACGTCACCGCGCCAGTGAGCGCAGCTCGCGGGCCGCGAGGTTGGGCCGGGGGTCGGTAAGGAGCCGCGCTTCCTTTACGGCCTCCCGGGGGTTCACGGGGCTATCTGCCGCGGCGGCCACGCGAGAGCGCCGAGGCGTCTAGAATAGTGCAGGAGCGGTTCCGCCTGCGGCAGGGCGACGCCGATCTGCTCCGTCATCGCGAGCGTCCTCACCTCGAGCTCGGCACGCCGTAGCGACCAGGGGTGGTGATGGATGTCGCCACGGTAGACGTTACCCCTCCGGTCCGCAGCGTAGAGGCAGTAGCGTTCGGTCAGGAACTCTTCCAGCGTACCCGCCCGGCTCTCGAGCGGCTCCCCCACGGGGCGGTAGCGGCCCGCGAACTCCGCACGCGGTGCGCCCCGGTGCGTGCGGACGCTCATGTAGCGGACCTCCTCACCCGCAACGTCGCAGGACATCATCGCGTCGAAGTACGGCAGGTGAAAGCCAGCACGTGCGAGGCGGACGGCCACGGGGTTGTGGGCGTCCAGGGAGAAGAACCAGATGCCGGGCTTACCCCCGGCTGTGACGTAGGTGCGGACGTTCAGCTCCGGGAAGTTCGAGAGAGGGCCAACGCTCGGCAGGAAGCGGGGACGCACGCCGCTCATGCTAAACGGTGCGATACCCAGCCAGGCGCTGCCGTCGAAGGTGTCGAGGTGGAGGGCGGGCGGTATCAGGGATCGGAGCGCCTCCTCCGGAACGCGCCAGTGCATGAAGAGCAGGTCATGCCAGCGCATAAAGAGCGCCCACGGGCCCGGAGGAACGGGATAGGGTCGGTGCTCTGTCCAGCTCAGGATCTCCTCGGGCTTCATGCCCTGAAGATAAGGCACTCCACCCCCGCCGTCCAGACCCGCATCCCAGGTAGCCCGTTCTCCGCAGGACCTTGAGGACGGCATAGCCAATGATCGCGCCGGGTATGCTGGAGAGGGCGAAGGCCGCCATGAGGGCGAGAAGCCGCGACGATAGCGGTTGTCCCGTAGACGCCGCACCGCAAGAAGGCCTCGAGGTCGGCCTGGATGCCCGCCCCGGAGTCGCTGGTCGCGACGCTCATGACCCGTTTCATGACAGCCTCCTCATCTCTTTCATGCCGCTCCGTCAGCTCTCCAGCTTTCACGCTGCAGCGAATCGTGCTACACCTCCCAGCCTCTCAATCCACGGACGCTTCGAGGGCCACCGGGGCGTCCCTCGTCTCGTGTATAACCAGCAGCGCCCCCTCCCCCACGCTCACCCGGCCTGCTACATCGAGCAGCTCGTTATGGAAGCCCAGAGTGTCCCCGATCTCCAGCCGGGCGTCCTTGAGCGGATAGTCGAACCCTTCGAGGGTCACACCGGTGGCCGGGCCAGTGAAGGGGAAGACCGACACGCCATCCTGCGGAGCTCCGGAGATGGATCTGGCTCCCTCCTCCAGGACGAACGCCCGGCCCCAGGCGGCCAGCAGGGTGGTCCGCAGCCCGATCCGCTCGGCAGCGAGCATGATGTGCGGGACGGCGAAGAGGGCGCTGTACCCCCCCCCGGCGGCGCACAGGAGGTCTACCGCTGTCGCCCCTCGATCCCGGGCGACCTGCACCGCCAGGTGACCGTCCATCTTGTCTTTCCTGGCCGGATACCGCTGCAGCAGAGCCCCGCGTTTTTCGATCTCCCGCGCCCCGTCCTCCCCCAGGGAGTCCATGTCGCCGACGACGATATCCGGCACCACGCCGACGTCCAGAGCGTGACGGGCTCCGCCGTCCGCGGCCATTACCAGGTCCGCCCGCCCGGCGACGCGTCGCAGCAGGCCCGGCGGGTCCGGCGCACCGTTCAGGAAGATGGCAGCCCGCACGCTAGGGGGTCTTCAAGCGCCGGTATTTCGCCTGGCGCGGAGACGGCTGCGCCCCTTCGAGCGCCCGCAGCAGCACCGTCACCACGACAAGGGCGATGACGAGGCTCGGCAGCAGGTACGCCGCGTTGTACGCCGCAGAGTAGAGGTAGGGGTTCCACCCCTCTGGCGCGTAGGAGGCGAAGAAGACGACGCCCGAGACGAAGTGGCACAGGAAGCGGGCCAGCACAGCGACGACGGTGCCAAGGACGGCACCCCGAACGGTAGGCTGGAAGAAGCCGGCGAGACCTAGCACACCGAAGGCCAGCGGGTAGTCGAAGATTACCTGCACCGGGTGAAAGGCAATCGGCTCGACTGCCAAGTCCAGTAGACCGTACGCCGCCCCCGCGACGATGCCTACCCAGGGTCCCTGGCGCAGGGCCAGCAGTATGAGAGGGACCATCTCAAGCGAGATCGAGCCACCGAACGGCATCTTCCAGACCCTGATCAGGCCCAGGACGAACGCCAACGCTATGGCGAGGGCCGCCTCGGTGAGCACCCTGGTGTCTCTGAACGCGTTCACGGCGCATCCTCCTTCGTCTCTTTAGGGGATACGCGAAAGCGTCTGTTGAATCTCCCTGCGCCGGCATTACCCGGATCAGGTTCAACGGGTCGGCGCCTCCCGGCGCCCTCTCAGCCTCGCGGCTCCCCGGTGAATTGTCCCTTAAATGTAGCCTACTTCCCGGCTATAGGCAACCTGCCCGACCACAGGAGGAGCCCGAGCACCGTGGCAGCGTCGGTGATGCCACCGTTCGAGATCTCCTCGAGAGCTTCCCCGAGCGGCATCTCTACCACCTCTATGGACTCGGTCGGCTCGGGCCGGGGACCCGCGGGGTCGCGCACAGCCGCACAACGGAACAGATGACAGACCTCGGTGGTGCGCCCCGTGCTGGTATGCACCGAGACGAGGTGCTCGAGCTCCGCCGCCCGGAACCCGGTCTCCTCGAAGAGCTCGCGCCCGGCTGCCTCTTTCGGATCCTCGCCCTCGTCCACTCCGCCGCTCGGCAACTCCAGCGTGAAGGAGCCCAATGGCTGGCGCCACTGGCGCACGAGGACCACCTCACCTCCTTCCGTGACGGGCACGACCGCCGCGAAGCCCCCGCTCTCGAGGACGCCGTACTCGATCTCCGCCCCGCCCGGCAGCACCACCCCGTCCACCCTGAACGCGCACCAGGGGTTGCGGTAGAGATATTTGCGTTCAAGCGTCCGCCAGCTCCCGTCTTCCACGCACGGAGTATAGAAGCTCCCGCAGCCCGAAATACGCTGTAGCCTTGATACATAGCGCCACTATCTAGGCGCGAACTAGAAAGAGGAGGGGCCAGAGCCCCTCCTCACGCTGGGATCCAAGTCCAGACTACTCGAAGTAGTCGGCGGCCTTTGCTATGTAGCTCTCCTGGTCCTCGGGGACCTCGTCCTCGGGGTAGATCGCCTCGACCGGGCACTCGGGCTCGCAGGCGCCGCAGTCTATGCACTCCTCGGGGTTGATCATGAAGTGGTCGCCCGCGTCGTAGATGCAGTCGACCGGGCAGACCTCGACGCAGCTCTGATCCTTCGTGCCGATACACGGCTCCGTGATCACGTAGGTCATAACTATCCTCCTCTCGGACACCTCTCGTCGCGCTCTCTTTGACGGCTTTATACCAGCCAGCCCCCGATCACAACACCTGGCGTTGACCTTTATCATCTTCCCCTATGACCGCGATCATGGGGAGGTGTGATCCAGGTCAAATCAGCCGCAAACAGGGGCTTTGTTGGGAGAGATTCTCAGGTACGGGCGCGAAGCTCGGTGGGTTTGAGGATGGTTATGGTCCTGGCGCCCTGCAGCTCGAGGATGCCCTCCCGGGCGAGGCGGGAGAGGGCGCGGGAGAGAGCCTCGCGCGAGATGCCGGTCGCCTCGGCCATCTCCTGTCGCGAGAGGGAGGGCTCGAAGACGACGCCTCGCTTGGTAACGCGCCCTTCCTCGGTGGCGAGGTTCAGGAGCATGCGCGCCACCCTCTGGGGAGCGCTGTGGAAGACGAGGTCTCCGACCAGGTCTTCGAGCTCGCGGTTACGGGAGGCCAGGGTACGGGCGAGGCGAAGGGCGCCTTCAGGGAAGCGGGACATCACCTCGAGCAGGTCGTCGCGGAAGACGGCGTAGAGCATGCAGTCGGTAAGCACCGCGGCGCCCTGGCTCTGCGGTCTCCCCTCCAGGGCCGCGCCGAGTCCCAGCACGGAGCCGTCGCCGACTACGCCCAGGATCTGGTCCCTGGATTTCGGACCGCTCGAGGAGCGATAGAGCTTCGCGCGTCCCTCGTGCAGGAAGTAGACTGCTCCGGAGGGCTCACCCTCCCTGTAGAGGGTGGTGCCGGCCCCGATCTCCAGTACTTCGGCCGCGATCGCCAGCGCGTGGAAGAACTCATCGTCGAGCCCCTCCAGAAACTCGAACTCGCGCAGCCCCTCTAGCTTCGTCAGGTGCTCGACGGCGCGGCAGCGTGCGCCCGGCAGCCGCGCCCAGGAAGGCGGCGCGTTCTCACCGTACACGAACCGGGGTCCTCTTCTGTAGCCTTCGCCGTTTCACAGGCCCTTTATACGCTAAGTGGCGATGGTTTTCTATCCGACGAACCCTTCTGTGCTGCCTCCCTCACCTCCGCGAAGGCGTCCGTGATCTCCAGGGGCCAGTCCGGGCAGTAGCGGACGCCGAGCCGGAGCAGCATGTAGATCCGGTGGCGCTCCTCGGGTGTTAGGTGCCCCAATGTCCCGGCTCAGGCCCAAAGTGCTACGTTTGCTTTGCCTGGTCTGCCATTATCTGAGATCGTAGCTCTCGCAGGTAGCTCGGTCTTGGTTGGTCCGGCTTGGCGCTGCTTCTCGCGCGGATGTCTAGCTTGTAATCGATCACCGAAAGATAGTCGAAGGTGGAGACGTCCTGGAAAGGGTAGTAGGGTCTGAGGAGGTGCGAGACGCTCCTTATGACCTCTGGGCCGAAGCGGGTACCCAAGCAACTCTCGCACGCGATGATTTTCGATAGGATCCGTCAAGCGTGCCTCGTGGCTGGTGTCCCGGGTGGCAACAGATATGGTGTACCTCAGGTAATCGGCAGCCCCAGGACGAGGGGCGGAGGTAGCAGCACGCCGGTTTATAAGCGCGCTTCGGGTATCGTGTTTGGCATGCTCTTTCGAGCGACGCTCCGGTCGAGAAAGGTTTAAGCTGAAATGACTACAAGTCGCCTGGCGAAGCCTAGGGCGACGTGCTCGGGGCCCGCGAAGCGGGCGTGCTGAGATGTCGACCGAAGGGAGAGGTATGCTCGAAGGCAAAGTCGCTATTGTCACCGGCGCGAGCCAAGGGCTGGGGAGGGCGCTCGCGCTCGCCTTTACGCGGGAGGGGGCCTCTATCGTTATCAACTCACGCAGCGAGGAGCGCATCCGACCCGTAGCCCGGGAGGCCGAGTCTCTCGACGCCGAGGTCCTTGCCCTCGCGGCCGACGTGTCTAAGAGCGCGGACGTCGAGAGGCTGGTCGGGGCGACGGTCGAGCGTTTCGAGAGGATCGACGTTCTCGTCAACAACGCCGGGGTGCTCGGGCCCCGGGTACCGATAGAGGCATACCCCGAGGACGAGTGGCGGCGGGTCATAGACGCGAACCTCACGGGACTCTTTCTGGTCACGAAGGCTGCGATCCCACACATGCCGGAGGGGGGCTCCATCATCAACGTCGTCAGCGGGGTCAGCGTCGAGGGCAGGGCCGGGTGGGGAGCCTACTCGGTCAGCAAGTTCGGCGTGGAGGGTATAACCCAGATCCTCGCCTCAGAGCTCGAGGGGCGCCGAATCCGGGCGAACGCCGTAGACCCCGGCGGGATGCGCACCGAGATGCGCGCCGCCGCATACCCCGATGAGGACCCCATGACACGCATAACCCCCGAGGAGAACACCGATGTCTTCCTCTACCTGGCCTCTGAGCGATCGCGAGGCGTGACGGGGCAGCGCTTCAAGGCGCAGGAGTTCGGGCGATAAAGGATTCTTCTCGAAACAATCCGCCTGACCCGGTACCGGCATAGTTGCCCGTCCCAGGGCTGTGGAAAACGCAACAATGCAGGACCTGCCGGGCGTAGAACCTCTTACGTCGCCTTTTCGGTCGCGTTGGTCAGCTCGGCATGCACTATGAGGCGCTGCGAGTAATCTGGCAGGGTGCAGGTCTGGAGGGTAAGGATGTTCTTGCCCGGGACGGGGTCCGTCACGGAGAGGTCGGTGGGGCTCACGATGAACTCCTTGAAGACCTCGTAAGTGTACCTGGTCCCGTTGGCGTCGGTGACGTAGATCTCATCCCCCTGCTCGAGCTCGTTGAGGTCGAAGAAGGCGAGGAAGCTGTCGGTCTTGGGGTAACCGAGGCGGTGGCCCGCCATGTAGACGTTCGCCTCCTCGTCCCACGGGAAGCCAGTGCCAGCCAGATGTACGGCGGCGTGATCCCCGAGGGCGCTCTTGAGTGCCTGGGCGTCGTTGCCTGGGACGGTCGGCACGGTGTCTTCCTTTACCTGGCTCATCGCCGGGATGGTCAGCTTGAGGGTCTTGTCCTTCGGACCGGTAGTGACGGGGTCTTCGGCGTCGGTGTCGAGGTTGGGGACGTTGAAGCCGCCGGATCCCGCGCTGTTCGAGGCTATGCTCTCCAGGTTGCTCGCGAAATAGAAGGAGGCTATGAGCGCGGCACCTGCCGCTATCATGGCCACGCTGAGCGCCCAGGAGGCGAGGTTCTTGATCCGTGACTTCTTCATGAGGTCCCGAAGAGTGTAACACCGGGGGTGGTCCGTGTTCACAAAGGAGGGACCGGCAGAGTAGGGGCAGTTAGCTAACTGCTCCTACTCGGTCGGCAGGTCATCGCGCATTCCCCACTCGTTCCAGGAGCCGTCGTAGTTGGCGAGGTTCTTGTAGCCGAGACGGTGCAGCACGAAGAGCGGTACCGTCGCCGCGACCCCGCCGTTGCAGTAGGTGATGACGGGCACCTCCCTGTCCTCCGGCACGCCGGCCTTCCGCAGCATCAGGGCAAGCTCCTCGTCTGAGCGGAACGTGCCCTTCTCGGGATCGAAGAGGCTCTCGGAGTGGAGGTGCCTCGCCCCTGGAACGCGGCCCGCCTGTCCCTCGCCCCGCGCCACCTCTCCGGTGTACTGTCCCTTGTCGCGTGCGTCGAGTACGAAGGCGCTCTCGCTGGCGGCGAGCACCTGCTCCGCCTCCTTCCTCCAGCCGGGCCGGGGTCTGGGGGTGAAAGTGGCCGGCTCGTGCTCGGGTACCTCGGAGGACGTCGGGCGGCCTTCGGCCGTCCACTTCCTCCAGCCGCCGTCGAGGACCGAGACGCGGTCGTGGCCGTAGTAGGTCGTGGCCCACCACAGACGCGTCGCGAACTGGCCGCCGGCATGGTCGTAGACGACGACGTGCGTGCCGTCTCCGATGCCCAGTGAGCCCATGAGCTCGGCGAAGCGTTCCGGCGGTGCTATCTGCACGGAGACGGGATCGTCCGGGTCGGTTATGTCGCGGGTCCAGTCCACATATACGGCGCCGGGAAGGTGGGCCTCATCGTACTCCTCGCGCGCGGCGAGATAATCGGCCCTCTGGCGGCCCTGCCCGAGGTCAGACTTTCTCACGTAGCCTCGGATGTCCACGATCCGCACCTCCGGATCGTGCAGATGCTCGGCCAGCCAGTCGGTGGTCACGAGTGGGTCGTAGCTCTCCATTCCTTACTCCTCGAAGATGTCGTGTTCGCGAGCGTAGGCTTCGGCGAGCTCGCGGGCCTTGTCCTTATCGTCTTTACCGAGACGGCCCTCGATAACCTCATCCTGAAGGTAGTCTTTTAGCGCCTTGATCCAGCGCCCCGGCCCGCGCCCGAAGAGCCGCATGAGGTCGTTGCCGTCCAGTGGGCTCTCGAGCCTCTCGACAGCGTCCTCCGCCCGGATCTCATCCACCCTGTTTTTCAGGCTGCGCCAGGACTCCTCGGCGATGCGCCTGCGCCACGGCGCGCTCCCCGTGATGTCCGCCCACGCAAGCTCGAGTAGCATGTCCACGTCGGCGAGCCTCCTCTCGCCGCGCGCGAGGTAGGCATCCCGGATAAAGCGCCTTACAGCCGAGTCGCTCCACGGGTCACGGCTCGCAGCGTACCCGTAAGGGCGCATGTGGTTGGCGACGAGGTGGGCCACGGCGTCTATGTCGTCCTTCGGGTAGGCGAGGCGCCGCATCGCACGGCGAGCTATGGCGGCTCCGACGTTCTCGTGACCGTAGAAGTGGATCTTCCTCGGGACCATTCTGCCCCCGCAACGCTCGCAATCGCCTTCGGCTGCGCTCTCCGAGAGGCTCCTGGCGCCGCAGTACGTGCAGCGGTGCTCGTAGACGAGGGTGTGCGGCTTGCCGATGTCATGGAAAAAGGCGGCCTTGCGCAGGATCGAGAAGTCCCACCCGCTCGTGCCGCGCTCGATGCCGGAGACCACGATCAGGGTGTGCTCGAAGACGTCCTTGTGGTGGAACTCGGCCTCCTGCTCGACGTTCACCGTCTCCATGAACTCGGACACGATGTAGGGCATGAGGCCGAGACGCACGAGGGTCCTCAGGCCCTGAGCGACGTTGTTGGAGGTGATTATCTTCTCGAACTCGTCCCTGATGCGCTCTGCGCTTATGCTCTCGAGCCAGCGCGCGTTCTCCCGGATAGCCCTCTCGAGGTCCGGCGTCATGGCGAAGGGCCTCTCCGGCGTGCTCAGAGTTGCCTCGAAGCGCACCGCCCGTAGCATCCGCAACGGGTCGTCGCGCATCCGGTCGAGAGGATCTCCGACGGGTCGGATCACACCCCGCTTCAGGTCCTTTCGCCCCTCGAAGGGGTCCAGGATCTCACCCGTCAGAGCGTCGGCCGCCACGGCGTTTATCGTGAAGTCCCTCCTCGCGAGGTCACCTTCGAGGCTCTCCCCGAAGGTGACCTCGGGGTGGCGGCTACCCTGCGTGTAGAGGTCGGCGCGGTACGTGGTGACCTCGACGGCGTAGCCGTCTACCTCGGCCCCGATGGTCCCGAACCGCTCGCCGACCGTCCACAGGTGGCGGGCGTGCGGTCTCAAGATCTGCTTGACCTCGCGCGGGTGCGCGTCGGTCGCAGCGTCGGCGTCCGGGTGCTCGCGCCCGAGCAGCTTGTCCCGCACGTACCCGCCCACCAGGTACAGTTCGTGCCCTGCCTCCCGGAAACCCTCTCCCAGGCGTCCGAGCGGCCCGGGCACGGCCAGCTTCTTGACGTCTGCCATCATCTCACCAGTGATTCTAGTACGCGACGGACCGCAGGTCACAGACGCCCAGCGTCGGCCGGCAAGAGCCCGAACGGGCGATCACGCATCCCCCTCGAGACCCGGAGGTGACGCTCGTCGAGCGTTAGCACGGCGCGGGTGGTTCGCCGACGGAGGCCCTGGCCAATGCGGGTCAGGATCATGTGCTCCGTCTCACCCCACACTTTCTGGGCAGATACACGGTAGTCTTCTTCATACCATACGTCTTGTATGAGCTGGAGGTTCGGGTGTTACACGGAGGAAATAGCGGCTTCGCGGGAGGGGAAGATATCGAAGTAGTCCCGGAAGCCGGTGACGGAGAAGATACGCTCGACCGCCTTCGAAGGGGAAGCGAGGCGGAGAGAGATCCCCTGCTGCTGGAGGGTGTCCTTGGCGCGCACGAGGGCTGAGAGAGCGGTCGAGTCCATAAACGCGACGCCGCCCATATCGAGGACCACAGCACCGTTCGGGTCCGCGGCCCGCTCTATAGCGGACTGAACCTTCGGGGCCGTGTGGAGATCCACCTCTCCGCGCACCGAGATAACGGAGTAGGCTTCGGCGTGCTCGTCTATGCTGACCTCGAAGTCCATGCCGGACCTGCTCCTCTCTACTTACAAAGTCTTACAGCCCCGGATATTAACCCAGGTTCTGTGGTCGGTAAACCGCTTTTTTATGGGGCTTCGGCGTGTTTTCTGCTAGTATCTGAGTGATGCAGCGAGATGAACAAGCGCAGCGAGTGGCTGTCTTCGTCGACGGGGCGAACCTCTACCACTCGATCAAGAACTACTACAAGGGCGTCCTGGACTACGGGCGTCTACTCTCGGCTGCCGTCGGGGAGCGCAGGCTCCTGCGCGCCACCTTCTACATCGTCGAGAAGCAAGAGTCGGACGAGGCGCAGGGTACCCCCTCGGCCCGCTCCTTCGTCTACAACCTCAACAAGTTCGGCTACAAGGTACGCTCCAAGCCTCTCATAGTCCACGAGACCCTCAACGCCGAGGGCGAGCGTACCGTCTCGCACAAGGGCGACTGGGACATAGGCATCGTCGTGGACATGATGCGGCTCGCAGACCACGCCGACACCTACGTCCTCGTCTCCGGCGACGGAGATTACGTCGAGGCGGTCGAGTATCTACAGAGCGAGAAGGGCATCCGCGTCGAGGTTATAAGCGCGGCCCAATGCACCTCACAAGCTCTCCTCGACGTCTGCGACCAGCACACGGACCTGGCAGATATACCGGATCTGTTTCGGCGGCCAGGGCCGCCGAGAGGTGTGGGCCATCAGCACTCAGCCATCAGCTGAATAGCATTTCAGCACGATTCGGCCTCGCTTGTCAGCATCTGAGCTTCGTTCTTCTCGGGCGATTGCTGACGCGCTTTGCGCGAGCGCCTCGGCTTCGCGGGCTGCGGCCAGAGACGACTTGCTGAGAGCTACGGCTCCCCCACCACGCGCACTTCCTCTTCCAGTTCTATTTGCAGTCGCTCGCGCACCTTCCGCTTGACGAGCTCGATTAGCTCCAGGGCCTCTTCGGCGGTGCCGCCGCCCAGGTTTACGAGGTAATTGGCATGGACGGGGGAAACCTCGAGCTGGCCGATCCTCGCGCCCTTGAGGCCAGCCGCCTCTATGACGCGGCCCGGGAAGTCCCCGGGGGGACGCTTGAAGGTGGAGCCGCAGCTCGGCCTGTTGGGAGAGCCGTTCATACGCTGAGCCCTGAACCCCTTTATGCGGGCTCTGAGCTCATCGGGGTCGCCGGGATACAAGGTGTAGGCGGCCCTCAAGACGACCCAGTCAGGGTGGTCGTGCAGGATGCTGTGTCGGTAGGAGAGGTCCAGGTCGGCGTTTGCCATCCTGAGCACCTCGCCGTCCCGTAACACCTCGGCCCAGTCGAGGACGTCCTTCGTCTCGCTGCCGTAGGCGCCGGCGTTCATGTACACCGCGCCCCCGACGGTACCTGGAATGCCGGTCGCGAACTCGAGACCGGCAAGGCCGCGCCCCGCGGTCGCGTTGGCGAGGACCGGGTAGAGAACTCCGGCCTCGGCGATGACGGAGCACTCTACTATCTCAATGTCGGTGAGGGCCTTGGCGAGGCGGATGGTCAGCCCGCGGATGCCGCCGTCGCGCACCAGCACGTTTGTTCCGCCACCGAGCACGGTGACCGGGATGCCGTGCTCGCGAGCCTTGTCTACGGCCTCGAGAAGCTCCTCGGCGTTCCGGGGCTCCAGGAGCGCGTCGGCGGGGCCGCCGATCTTCCACGCGGTGTAGCGTTTCAGGGGCTCGTCGAACTTGGCCGACGGAAAGAGCCGTTGTAAAGTGCTCACGTGCACGAGGCGGAATATAGAGTACGTTGCAGCACTTTGCAGAGCGACCCGGAAGCGGAGGTCCTTCCATGAAAGCGATGGCGCTTGCCGCCGGCAAGGGCACGAGGCTCTTCCCGTTGACGGGCGAGATCCCCAAGCCTATGGCCCCGGTCGTGGACACCCCCATTATCGAGCACATCTTCAGTCTACTTGCCCGCCACAGGATAGAGGAGGTGAATGTCAACGTCCACTACCTGGCCGACGCCCTGCTCGCGGCCTACGGCGAGACCTCGAAGTCGAACGGCTTGACGATAAACCTGAGCCGGGAGGACGAGCTCAGGGGCACGGCTGGCGGCGTGAAGCGCCTGGCGGACAGGTTTGACAGTACCTTCGTCGTCGTCTCGGGCGATGCCCTCACCGACGTGGATATCGGGGAGCTCGTCGCCTTCCACGGTGAGAAAGGCGCTTTAGCGACCATAGCGCTCCACCGGGTCTACGACACCTCCGAGTTCGGGGTGGTAGAGGTTGACGAATGGGGGAGCATCCGGGGCTTTCAGGAGAAGCCCGCTCCCGAGGAGGCGATCAGCACTCTAGCCAACACCGGCATCTACGTGCTGGAGCCGCGCGCCCTGGAGTACGTGCCCGAGGACGCCTTCTTCGACTTCGCCAAAGACGTCTTCCCCAGATATCTTGAGAACGGGGAGCGCTTTTTCGGCTACCAGGGGGACTTCTACTGGTCTGATATCGGGACGCTCGAGGCCTACCGGCAGGCCCAGTATGACGTTCTCTCCGGGAGGGTCAGGGTCGAGATTCCCGGTGAGATGCGCGGGGAGGGGCTGTGGGTCGGGGCGGACGCCCAGATCCACCCTTCGGCCACCATCGAGGGTCACGTGCTGGTGGGGCGGGACGCGGTCGTCGGGCGCGACGTGACGCTCTCGGGCGACGTAACGGTGGGGACGGACTGCTGGATCCGGCCCGGCGCCACCATCAAGCGGAGCATCCTGCTCCCCGGCTCGAGCGTCGGCGATGGCGCCTACCTGGAAGATTGCATCGTGGGTCACGGTTACGACGTGCGTCCCGGCGAGACTATCCGCGGCGGGGCGCTGATACGCCGCTCGTAGGGACGTAGCGCGGTAGGTCGGAAACGTAGATTCTACGTCTTCGGCTTCACCAGCCGATAGCCGAAGCCTCTTACGGTCTCTATGAGCTGGGGCGCGGTGGGGTTGTCGCCGAGCTTGTTGCGAAGGCGCTGGACGTAGACGTTCACGGTGCGCTCGTCTATGTACTCGTCCTCGCCCCAGACCTGACGCAGCAGGGCGTCGCGCGGGAAGACGCGTCCAGGGCTCCGGGCGAGCGTGTAGAGCAGCTTGAACTCGCGCGGTGAGAGCAGAACCTCCTTGTCGCCCTTGCGGACCTGAACCTGATCCTGGTCTATCTCCAGGTCACCGACGTAGATCTTGCCCGACGGTCCGCTCCCGATGAGCTCGCGCTTGCGGAAGATCTGCTTTACCCGCGCCACCAGTTCCCTGGGGTTGACCGGCGAGCGCATGTAGTAGTCGGCCCCGAGTTCTATCCCGACTATACGATCCATCGTGTCCTCGTCGTGCAGGAGCGCGACGGTCGAGACGCCCGGCTTCTGGACGGCGGAGATTACCTGGAACCCCCTCTCGTCGGGCAGCCGGTTGTCCACGACGGCCACCTCGAACTCCTGCCGGTCGGCCATCTGGCGCGCCTGCGCCCCCGCGCCGGCGGGGATAACACGCCACCCCTCCCCCGAGAGAGCGCGCCTGAGGTGCAACCGCTCCTCATCATCCCCTATGACTAGCAGCACGGA
>DASTQK010000159.1:0-11542 GCA_035761765.1 Rubrobacteraceae bacterium | reverse complement strand
CTTCGACGGGCATCCGGCGTCTTTCGGCTTCGATCATCGGCCCGATCAGGCCCACATCCCCGACCATCGCGATGCCGGTGATCTCCTCGCGTGCCAGGACGAAGGAGACGGCGGCGTCCAGGTACTCCTGTTCCTCGAAGGGCTCGTACCACGTCGCTCGGCGCTGGCCTTCCAGCGGGTTGCCCCCGGGCCAGTTGCGCCGCGCGACAGTCTTTATAGTCATAAGCCCCGCGTCCTGGCGTCCTATCTCCTCTACGAGCGCCTCGAAGTCCCGGCTGTAGCCATCATCCGCCGAGAGGATGAAGTTCCACGGCGTGAGCACCGTCTCGAACGGGTAGCGGCGCAGCGCCTCCAGGTGGGTTGCGGGGGCCTCGTGGCCGTGGCCGGTTATTCCGACCGCCCCCACGAGCCCCTCCTCTCTCGCCTCGATTGCGGCCTCGAGGGCACCACCGGTGCGGGTCGCGCGGTCGAGGTCTTCGAGGTCGCAGACGGCGTGCAGCTGGATCAGGTCCACGTTATCCACCCGCAGGCGTTCGAGCGAGGCCTCGATCTGTCGCCTGGCTCCGTCCCCGTCGCGCTCGCCGGTCTTGGTGGAGAGGAAGATGTGGTCTCTGATCTCCGGCATCCAGCGCCCGTAGTGCAGCTCGGAGTCGCCGTAGTCCGCCGCGGTGTCGAAGTGATCTACTCCGGCCTCGAGCGCGAGCGAGACGGCCCGGTCGGCCTCCTCCGCGCTGACCTGCGAGAGCGCGGCTCCGCCGAAGATGAGGACCGAGTTCTCCCGGCCCAGCCTGCCCAACCGCCGATACTCCATGCTGCTACCTTTCCCCTGGGACTCGACTCTATCTATACCCCGCCGGCTCAACGCGCAACGTCAGCACCTCGAAGGGCCGCACATCGAGCAGGACTCGGTCGTCCCGCGCCTCGATCTCTCCCTCCGGCTCCTCGAGCAGATTGACCCGCTCGGCCTTTTGTACATCGAAGGCGAAGCGCAGGGACGCCGGCCCGCGGGCGCCATGCGGCTCGTAGAGGCGCAGGATCACACCTTCCTCCGCCCGCTTGAGGCTCCCGAGCGCGAGCTCCACGCCCTCCGCTGCGACAAAACCGTACTCGATCGGCTCTCCCCCGCCCCTTCCGACGAAGAGCGGGCTGTTGAGCCCAAAGGCCTCCCGCACGACCCCGGCCCCCGACCAGTCGCCGGAATGCGGGAAGAGGGAGTAAGTGAAGCGGTGCTCGCCCTCGTCGGCGAACGGGTCCGGATATAGAGGGCTGCGCAGCAGGCTTATGCCCAGCACATTGTCCCTGGCGCTGTGCCCGTACTTGCCGTCGTTGAGGAGCGCCACCCCGTAGCCGGGCTCGCCGAGGTCGCAGAAGCGGTGGGCGGCAACCTCGAAACGCACCTCGTCCCAGGAGGTATTGCGGTGCGTCGGCCGTTCGACGGCGCCGTACATGGTCTCGAAGGTCGCCTCGTGCGACCGGACGTTCAGGGGGAAGAGTGCCCGGAGCAGGAGCTGCCGCTCGTGCCAGTCGAGGTGCGTCTCGACGTCCAGGCGTCGGGAGCCGGAGAGCAGTCGGTACGTCTGGGTCATGCGGGAGTCGCGCCAGCGGCGCGTGACGCGCACCGCCGCGCGCAGCGGACCCCTCTCAACGACCTCGACGCTCTCCACCTCGCGGATCTCCTGCCCTTCAGCCTCATAGCTCGAGTGTACGTCCCAGGCGTCCCAGTTGGGCGGTTTGTCCGCATAGACCCAGAGCTGGTTACCGCGCCCATCGAGGACCTCGCGTCCCGCCTCTGCGTCGTGCACGCGAAGCAGGCTCCCGTCGGCGCCGATCTCGACCCGCAGGATCTCGTTCTCTAGATAGGCGCCCCCATCCGACTCTCCGGCCCGGACGCGGGAAGCGGTCTCCGTTCGCGTCTCTTCCCCCAACGACAGCGAGGTCCAGCCCAGAGCGGGCACCTCGCTGTCTGGAGCGTGGACCAGGAGCCCGTCCGGGGTGAGCTGGGTCGGCAGCACCTTGCCCCCGGCATCGGTGACGACCCGCCACGTTTCGGCGGGCAGGAGCGCGGTGAGCGGCCGGGCGTGCAAGCTGGCGTTCGCCACCGTCACGGCAGATACCCCCTCTTCTCCATTCAGGCTCCGCAGGGCCGCCTCGCGCAGGTCCGTGGCTCCCGCGACGACCTCGGCGAGCTGGCTATGGGTGTCTTTGTAGACCTCGGAGATGGAGGTACCGGGCAGGACGTCGTGGAACTGGTTGAGAAGGAGAAGCTTCCACAAGCGTTCGAGCTCATCCCCGGGGTAGGGGTGCGAGCGCAGCGTGGCGATGGTACAGAAGGCTTCGGCCTCGAGCAGCCGGTGCTCGGCGTTGCGGTTGAGCCTCTTGACCTTGCTCTGTGTGGTGAGGGTGCCGCGGTGTAGCTCGAGGTAGAGTTCGCCGACCCACCTTGGCAGGCCTTCCTCCGGGAGCGAGGCGAAGAACTCGTCGACGCGGGCCATCCTCAGCCGGGGCAAGGCCGGGAACTCTTCGAGGCGGGCATAGTTCTCGAGCATCTTCTCGCTCGGCCCGCCGCCGCCGTCGCCCCAGCCGAAGCAGAAGAGGCACTCGGGCTGGTGGCGCTTGCCCTTGAAATTGCGCCAGGTGCCGTACAGATCGTGCGGCGTGACGTCACCGTTGTAGTCCGTGCCGGGGTTGTCGAAGAAGTGCGCGAGGACGTGGCTGCCGTCCACCCCCTCCCACACAAAGAGATCATGGGGGAACTCGTTGGTCTCGCTCCAGTTGAGCTTGTAGGTGAAGAAGCCACCCAGCCCGGCACCGCGTAACAGCTGGGGAAGTCCGGGCGAGTATCCAAAGGTATCAGGGAACCAGGCGACCGTCGCGCGGCGCCCGAACTTCTCCTCGAAGTACCGCTGGCCGTAGAAGAGCTGGCGCACGAGAGATTCGCCGCCGGGGACCTGGCAGTCCGGCTCGACCCACGTCCCCCCCACCGGCTCCCAACGCCCCTCGGCGACGCGCTCCTTGACCCGCTCGAAGAGTTCTGGCGCGTCAGCCTCGACCCACGCGTAGAGCTGGGCCGACGACTGGTTGAAGTTGAACCGCTCGTAGCGGTCCATCAGCGAGAGCACGCTCTCGAAGGTCCTCCTCGCCTTGCGGCGGGTCTCCTCCACCGGCCAGAGCCAGGCGAGGTCGAGGTGAGCGTGGCCCGTGAGCGCGAGCTGCCCGACAGGCGGGTACTGTTCTCTTATCCGCTGCAGGCGTTCCGCCACGACGCGCCGTGCCTCCCGTACAGCCTCCCGCGCACTCTGCGGCAGTGGACCCGGAGGTCCCGGAGGAGAAGGCAGGCTCCAGGGCTCGCCAAGCATGCGATTGACGTCGATGGCCTTCTCGGCGTAGTGTCGCGGTAGGGTCTGCGCCACATCGCCGATCGGGTTGACGAAGCCTTCGAGATAGCGGGTGAGGGTCACGTCGGTCGCGGTGGGCCAGGCGGAGGAGAGCATGGCGGTCGCGGCATCGAGCACGTCGAGCAGGTGCGGGACGACCTCATGCTCGGCGAGCACGGCGCAGGCCTCAAAGACGACCGAGAGATCGCGCTCCAGCGCTCGCACCTCCGTCTCGGGGACCACGAGCCGCGCCCGCTCCAGGCGCGGCTCGGAGACGTTCGAGCCGAACATCCCCTTCGAGACGACCTCAGCCTCGATCCCGACCTCCTCGCCACCCCGCGCGCCGTCCGTCACGAGGAAGCTGCGGTGGAAGGGGTTGAGCCCCCCCGCGGTACGCCGTCCCCCGTTGACGACCTCCACGAACCCCTCCCCGCCGAGCCAGAGCTCCAGCTCGACGGGCAGCCCGGCCCACTCCTCGGGGATCGTAGTCCAAGCCGTCAGCCTGACCGGGTTGGCAACCTCCGGCCAGAAGTCGCCCGGTTCGATCTTCTCCCCCGAAGCTCTGGCGCCGGACGCATCCCCCGCTTCTTCGCCCACGGCGAAGTGCCAGACCTTTACCGGGCTCTCAAGCGCGTTGCGCCAGAGACGCAACTCCTCGATGCGGCGGGCGTGGCGCTCCAGGCGCTGCGTGTCACGGATATCCATCTGGGCTCGTCGCAACTCCTTCCGATCAGCCGTATTCGAGGCCGCTGGCGAGGTAGCCAAGTTTAAGGGGACCGGGGCCGGCACGCAAAGAGTCTGGCGCGAAGGAGATGTCTAACGCCTTCGCGCCAGATATGGAATCAAGCCGTCGTCGCGGGAAGCCGCTATTAGATCTCGTCCGGTCCTGGCTCGGTACAGGGGGAGCGAATGCCCGGGGTCGTGGCAAGGAGCGACGAACGGGTTTTATACTTGCGATCAGAAACGGGGCAATGAGAAGCTAAGGGAAGGAACCACAATGATGAGCGGGAAGGTCTACCGCAGCGAGCTAACGCCCGTCGATCTCCTGAGACGCAGCGCGTACATGTTCCCGGGGAAGACCGCCGTGGTCTACGGCGAGCGGCGCTACACCTATCGCGAGCTCGAGGAGAGGGTCGATCGCCTCGCCTCTCGCCTGCGCGATGCGGACCTCGAAAGAGGCGACCGGATAGCCTTTCTCTGCCCTAATACCCCGCCCATGCTCGAGGCGCACTTCGGTGTCCCGGCAGCGGGTATGATTCTCGTCGCCATAAACACGCGTCTCGGCAAGGATGAGGTCTCCTACATCGTCGAGCATTCGGGGGCGAAGATGGTCTTCGTGGACGCCGAGCTGGAGAAGTTGCTCGAGGACATCGAGGAGGGCGTCGAGGTCGTGCGCATCGAGGACACTGGCGAGGCGGGAGATCCCTATGAGGACTACCTGGCCGAGGGCTCGCCCGAGCCGGTGGAGAGCGTGCTCGAAGACGAGGAAGAGACCATCTCCATAAACTATACCTCGGGGACCACGGGGCGCCCGAAGGGCGTCATGTACACCCACCGCGGGGCGTACCTGAGCGCTCTGGGGAACGTCATAGAGATCGGGATGGGCTACGACACCAAGTACCTGTGGACGCTACCCATGTTTCACTGCAACGGGTGGACCTATCCCTGGGCGGTCACGGCCATCGCCGGGACGCACGTCTGTTTGAGAAAGGTCGAGCCCGCCAGGATCTGGGAGCTCTTTGAGAACGAGGGCATCACGCACTACTGCGCCGCCCCGACAGTCCAGATCGGGATCGTCAACGACGATGGCGCTCACGAGCTGGATACGCAGGTAACGGCGGCCATAGCCGGCGCTCCGCCCTCCCCCACCTTGCTCGAGGGACTGCTCGGGCTCAACATCCGTCCTCTGCACATCTACGGCCTTACAGAGACATATGGTCCGATGACCACGAGCGGCGTTCACCCGGAGTGGGAGGATCTGGAGCTCGAAGAGCGGGCGCGGCTCATGGCGCGCCAGGGCCAGGGCTACGTCACGGCCGACCTGGTTCGGGTCGTGGACGAGAACATGAACGACGTCGAGCGCGACGGCGAGACGATGGGCGAGATCGTGATGCACGGCAACATGGTCGCCAAGGGCTACTTCGAGAACGAGAAGGCCACCGAGGAAGCCTTCGAGGGTGGCTGGTACCACTCGGGCGACGTGGCCGTCTGGCACCCCGACGGCTACATCGAGATCCGCGATAGGAGCAAGGACATCATCGTCTCCGGCGGCGAGAACATCTCCACCATCGAGGTCGAGCAGGCCGTCTCGCGCCACCCGGCCGTGATGGAGGCCGCCGTGGTAGCCATCCCGGACGAGAAGTGGGGCGAGCGCCCGAAGGCGTTCGTGGTCCTGAAGAAGGGGCAGGAGGCCACCGAGCAGGAGATAATAGATTTCTGCAAGGAGCGCATCGCGCGCTTCAAGGCCCCCGCCGCCGTCGAGTTCATCGAGCTGCCCAAGACCTCCACCGGCAAGGTCCAGAAGTTCGTCCTGCGCGAGAAGGAGTGGGCCGGGCAGGAGAAGAGGGTGCACTAGAGGTCTCAAGTTCGTTTTCGGGATGACCTCGATCTTGTGAGGTGAGAGCCGTGGCCCAGCTCCACGTGCTGAAGGTTTTCGTCGGCGAGGATGGCGCCGGCGGCAACCCGCTGGGCGTGTTCCTGAACGGCGACGAGGTGCCGGAGGAGCTTCGCCAGCGGATCGCGGCGGACCTCGGGTTCTCGGAGACGGTGTTCGTCGAGGACGCAAACGGTGGGAGGTTGCGCATCTTTACCCCTCTGGCGGAGCTCCCGTTCGCCGGGCACCCGCTGGTGGGCACCGCCTGGCTCCTCGCGCGCGAAGGGCTGGAGGTCCCGGCGCTACGACCGCCGGCGGGTGAGGTCCCGGTCAGGTCAGAGGGGGATCTCACGTTCATCACCGGGCGTCCGGAGTGGGCACCGGTGTTCGAAGAGATCGAGCTCGGCTCCGCCTCCGAGGTAGACGCGCTCGAAGGCCCGCCCGAAGGCCACGACCTCGTGGGGGTATGGGCCTGGGAGGACAGAGGAGAGGGAACCGTTCGCGTCCGCGTGTTCGCGTCGCGGTTTGGTATACAAGAGGATGAGGCGACGGGAGCGCACGCGGTCACATTAGCCGACCAGCTGGGGCGTCCGATCGCGATCCGTCAGGGCGAGGGCTCCCTGATCATCGCCGAGCCCAAGACCGATGGATCGGTGGAGATCGGTGGCCGCACCGAACTGGTCGAGGTAAGCGAGTATGGAGGATAGATCTATGATCGAAGCGGAGAAAAGGACATACGAGCACATCATGGTCGGGGCGGACGGGCCGATAGCCCGCATCACGATGAACCGCCCCGACAAACGCAACGCCCTCTCTCTGGCGCACATGCAGGAGCTGACGGAGTGTTTCAAGGTCCTAGGCGAGACCAGAGAGGTGCAGGTCGTCGTCCTCGCCGGGAACGGTCCGGCGTTCTGCGCCGGGCACGACCTCTCCGAGATGATCGGACGCGACCCCGAGACTTACAGGCACATCTTCGATGTCTGCTGCGAGCTGATGGAGACGGTGCAGTCCATACCCCAGCCGGTCATAGCGCAGGTTCACGCTACTGCCACCGCCGCCGGCTGCCAGCTCGTTGCGACCTGCGATCTCGTCGTCGCCTCCGAGGAGGCGCGCTTCGCAACGCCCGGCGTCAGGATAGGGCTCTTCTGCTCCACCCCGATGGTGGCTTTAAGCCGCGCGGTAGGCCAGAAGAAGGCGATGGAGATGCTCCTCACAGGCGACTTCATCTCCGCCGAGGAGGCTCTCGCCGTAGGGCTGGTGAACCGGACCGTGCCGGCGGAGGAGCTCGAGGCGCAGACGCGGGAGCTGGCGGAGAAGATCTGCGAGGCGAGCCCGCTCGTGGTGGGCGTCGGCAAGCAGGCTTTCTACCGCCAGGTCGAGATGCCCGTCGAGCAGGCGTACGCCTATACCAAGGAGGTCATGTCCTTTAACGCCTCCTTCGCCGACGCCCAGGAGGGCATGTGCGCCTTTCTCGAGAAACGCAAGCCGGAGTGGAAGGGCAGGTAGCCGACGAGCATTATCTCGCAGCCCCGGGAGGAGACGGAGCAGCGGACCAGAGAGCTGCCGCCGTACAACGTCGTCCTGCTCGACGACGATGACCACAGCTACGAGTACGTCATCTTCATGCTCAAGAAGATCTTCGGGTATCCCCTGCAGAAGGGCTACAAGCTGGCGGTCGAGGTGGACACGAAGGGACGAGTCGTCGTAGCGACCACGCACCTGGAAGAAGCCGAGCTGAAGCGCGACCAGATCCAGGCCTTCGGCCCCGACCCTCTGATCCCACGCTGCAAGGGCTCGATGTCCGCGGTCGTAGAACCGGCGACCGGCTGATTCCGCTCTACTCCCCCTCCGGTGCAAGCCGTAAGATCCGGTCGTCCTCCTCGCTCACAGGGCTTCCGTAGCCGTCGAGGTTGCTCGTTGTCACCCAAAGCGATCCGTCAGGAGCCTGCACGACGTTCCTGATCCTTCCCACCTCGTCTCTGAGCAGTTCTTCTCTGTGCGTCACTCGCCCGTCAGGGCCGAGCTCGAGCCTCCAGAGCCTCTGCCCCCTGAGGGCTGCCACGAAGAGATCGCCCTCCCACTGCGGGATGGCGCCGTTCTCGAGGATCTCCGCGCCGCTCGGGGACGCCTCGCTCGTGGGCCACGTCGTTATAGGGTTCAGGTAGCCCGCGGCCTCGGCCTCCTCCCCGCCGTCGCCCTCGAACTCGGGCCAGCCGTAGTTCGCGCCGGGTCTTATGAGGTTGACCTCGTCGAAGGCGTCCTGGCCGAACTCGGAGGCGTAGAGCCGGTCCCTCTCGTCCCACGTCAATCCTTCGACGTTGCGGTGGCCGTAGGAGTATACGGGTGAGCCCGGGAAGGGGTTATCCTCGGGGACGCCGCCGTCGAGCTCTATGCGCAATATCTTGCCTCCCAGAGAGCCCCGGTCCTGGGAGTTCGAGGGGTCTCCCGCATCGCCGGTGGCGACGTAGAGCATGCCGTCGGGGCCGAAGGAGATCCTGCCCCCATCGTGGTAGTAGTTGAAGGGGATGCCGGTGAGGATGGGCTCGGGCTCCTCGCCGAGCCGGAATCGCACGACCCTGTTGTCCTCGCCGGTAGTGTAGTACGCGTAGACGTACCGGTCGCGCTCGTACTCCGGTGATACGGCGAGCCCGAGGCTCCCGCCTTCGCCATAGCCCCGCGTGGGCAGCGTCTGCACCTCCTCGACGTTCCCCGAGCCATCCATGCGCAAGAGGTCTCCGGAGTCACGCTCGGTAAACAGGGCGTCGCCATTCGGGAGGAAGGTTAAACCCCACGGCACCTCGAGGTCGGTAGCGATAACGCTCCTCTCCACCTCGACCGGACCGACCTCTGCGGACCTCCGCCCCCCGCCTCCAGGAGCAGGCTCTTCGGCCTCCCGCGTCTGCGCTGACCGTTGTGGCTCGTCGCCGCCCGTAGATGTCGAGGATGCAGGCGACGAGCCTCCGGAGCCCGCGCCGCAGGCGACACAAGGCAGGAGAAACACAAGAGCCAGCACTCCGTGAAGCGCTCTCGCAGTGCGGTTTGTCAAGGCGCAACCCTTCTTCGAGCTCTCAGGCCGACATCGCCCGATTATATGCCGCCGCTCTCGCGTTCGGTCAGCCTGGGGGCGGCTCGCGAGCCGCCCCCACACGGTCCATTTAATCGTCTGTCTCGCCCTCGAAGAGTGCGAACGCCGCTCCCTGGGGGTCAGCGAGTACCGCGATGCGGCCAGCCCCCAAGTCCATCGGTCCGGCGTAAACCCTGCCGCCGAGCTCCTGGGTCTTCGCAGCGGAATCGTCTGCGGAGGAAACCGTGAAGTAGGCGAGCCAGAAGGAAGGAGCGTCGCCTTGTTGCTCAGCCACCGGCATGATGCCGCCGTTCGACCTCCCGCCGTTCTTGATAACCACGTAGACCAGGTTACCGTCCTCCCGCTGGGCCTCCATCTTCCAGCCGAAGAGCTCGGCGTAGAAGGCGGCCATCCTCTCGGGTTCGCGGGTCTGAAGCTCGTTCCAGGTCATGCAGCCAGGGTCGTTGACCCTGCGCGCGCCGCCGCTCGCCCACATCTCCCACGCTACGAGGTTGGCGCCTGAGGGGTCGCCGACGATCGCGAACCGGCCGTGCTCGCCCACGTCGACGACACCGCCTTCCACGGCGCCTCCCAGCTCGCGCGCCCTGTAGGCCACCGCATCGGCGTCCTCGACGCTCACGTGGGAGAGCCAGTGTGGCTGGATGCCTGCTTCGCGTCGTCCGGCGTCCAACGCGTAGAGGCCGCAGACCTCGTCGCCGTCCAGGCGCAGGAGCGTGTAGGTCGCCGCCTGACCCGCAGGCACGTCCTCCGCCTCCCAGCCGAAGAGCCCCGTGTAGAACGCCTTAGCGCCAGCGGGATCTGTAGTCGCGAGGTCGACCCAGCAGAAGGTCCCCGGCTCGTAGCGTTCCCTCTTCCCCATCCGTTCCTCCTTCTCTAACCGACGTCCCGACCGGTCGGAGGCTACGCCTAAAGTCTACGCAGTAGCCCTCCTTTCCCAAGTGGGAATGCGTGCGCGGGTCGTTGGTCAGACGGGGTCTTTTTTGCCAAACTTAGGCGGTGAGAGAGAGCACACAGAAGAGGGGCCTCTCCGCGGTCGCCAGGGCGCGGCTCGACGGTGTCCGACCGGCGCTCGGAGCGACCTTCCTCGCGGCGTACGCATGGTCCAACCTCGCACCGTCCTCTGTAGCGACGGCCTTCTTCCTTGGCGCGGGGGCCGTCCTTTACGCGCTCTCGGTGCCGTGGGCGAGCTCCTTCCACAAGGGACTGGCGCTAGTCTCGTTCGCCGCGCTCGGTGTAGCGGTAGTCACGGGAAAGTTCGACGCCAGCGCGTTCGTCGGGGGGCTCCCGGACTACTTCGGGGTAGTCGCGGTGCTCCTCGTCTTGAGCGTCGCCGGCTACCCTCTTCGGGCGGCCCGCTACGAGGCCCAGATCCGGGGCCTCGTAGCGGCCCTGAGAAGGCGTGGCGCGGGCGTGGAGGCTGCCTCGAGCATCATGGGCCATGTGCTGGGGGCGGTTCTGGACGTCGGCGCCTTCGTCCTGATTGACGTGATCGTGGGGCGCGCCGCCCCGAGCTCGCGCATCAACGCGCTCGTGTGGGCCGGAAGAGGCTTCTCGTTCGCCCCGCTGTGGACGAACCTGAACGTCTTTACGGCAACTACGATCGTGCTCACCGGGGTCTCCTACCCGAGCCTACTTACCGTCACGCTCCCGTTCGCCCTTCTCGGTCTGGCGGCGACGTCCCTCTTCGCCCAGCGCGAGGTAGAAGAACCCGAAGCTCCTCCTGGTCCGGACGAACCGCTCGACCGCAAGGCGGTAGCGGTCGTCCTCTATCCTGTGCTGCTCGTCGCTACGGTAGCGCTCGCCAACCTCCTGTTCCGCAAACTCTCGCTGACCGCAACCATCGCTATCACGGTCGCCTTGGTGGTCGTCCTGATCGCAGTCCTGGCGGCGCTCATCTTGCGCAGAACCTCGCCTCTGGAGCGTCTCGCCGGCGAGACGCGAGGCTCGCTCACAGCCTCGCACGCCGAGTTCGCTCTCTTCGGCTCTGCTGGCATCCTCGTGCTCTCCCTCGCAGAGCTCGGGGCGCTAGCGCCGCTTGGGAACCTTCTCTCATCCCTGCCGCCGCTTCTCGTGGCCCCAGCGCTCATGCTCACCATCGGCGTGGGCTTCGTCGTCGGCATACACGTCATCCCGATGGTGTTGCTCATAAACACAGCCTTTCCGCTCGACGGCGGACCCACGCCCGCGCTGTGGGCCGTCGCGCTCCTGCTCGGCGCTCAGTCAGCGCTCCTGCTCACCCCCTTCTCGAGCGCCGTCACGATGCTGGCGCGCCTCACGGGGTTGCACCCGCTGGAGATCGGACCGAAAACGAACTGGGGCTTCGGCCTCGCGGTCACGCTCGCCGCGATGCTCTACGTGGTCGCGCTGACCCTGATCTTGCGCTAGGCGAGGCTGGTCACGACCCCTTTCGGCAAGACGGTAATGTGGCTCGTCGCCGCAGGCTTCGGCGCGATCGTGGTGGGAATCGCGCTCCTCGCTATCGGCCTGTTC
>DASTQK010000158.1:0-10625 GCA_035761765.1 Rubrobacteraceae bacterium | reverse complement strand
GATGCCCTCCACCCGCTGCATCAGCTCCCGTTTAGGCTCCAGTCTCTCCAGAATAGCTTCGAGAACCCAGTCGGCTTCGGCGACCCGCTCGAGGTCCTCGTCGAAGTTGCCGAGAGAGATCCTGCCCGCTACCCTCTCGCTCATCAGGGCGGCTGGCCGGGCTTTCTTCATCCGGTCAAAGCCGGCTCTGACTACGGTGTTCTTGTCGTCTTTATCGTCCGGGGCGATGTCAAGAAGGTCTACCTCGAGGCCAGCGTTGGCGCAGTGGGCCGCGATGGCCGCGCCCATCGTCCCCGCGCCGAGAACCGCCACCCGGCGTATCCGGTACGTCATCGTAGCATTACCCCCGTCTTCGCACTCTCGTGTTTCACCTGCCCCTTCCACCATAGCACTCCGGCACGGCGGCGTGGAGAGATGCTAGAGTTTGCGGGGGCCCTACGGAAGGAGGAGACCAGGTGCTTGCCGACGTCGCCAGATCGCTGGGCACAGACTACTACCTCATCGACGAGTTGCTTACGGACGAGGAGCGGGAGATCCGGGACAAGGTGCGCGCCTTCGCCGACCGGGAGGTGATCCCGGTAATAAACGATTACTGGGAGAGGGCCGAGTTCCCGTTCGAGCTGATCCCCAAGATCGCAGAGCTGAACATCACGGGCGGCACCATAGAGGGGTACGGCTGCCCCGGGATGAGCGAGGTCGCCTCGGGGCTCGTCTCCGCCGAGCTCGCCCGCGGCGACGGTAGCCTGAACACCTTCTACGGCGTCCAATCGGGGCTCGCGATGGGGACGATAGCTATGCTCGGCTCCGAGGAGCAAAAGGCGAAGTGGCTCCCGCCGATGGCCCGCTGTGAGAAGCTCGGGGCTTTCGGACTAACGGAGCCGAACCACGGCTCGGACGTCGTGCAGCTGGAGACGAGAGCCAGGCGTGAGGGCGACGAGTACGTCCTCGAGGGGGCCAAACGCTGGATCGGCAACGCCTCCTTCGCCGACGTAATAGTAATCTGGGCGCGCGACGACGAGGGGAACGTCGGCGGCTTCCTTCTCGAGAAAGGGACGCCGGGCTACTCGGCCGGGGTCATAAAGGGGAAGACCTCCAAGCGCTGCGTCTGGCAGGCAGATATCAAGCTGGAAGGCGCAAGAATCCCGGCCGAGAACCGGCTCGAGCACGCCCGCACTTTCAAGGACACGGCGAGAGTTCTGACCGCCACCCGCTACGGGGTCGCGTGGGAGGCTATCGGTCACGCCGTAGCGAGCTACGAGGCTGCGCTCACCTACGCCAAGGAGCGCGTCCAGTTCGGCAAACCAATAGCCAACTTCCAGCTTATCCAGGTGAAACTCGCCAGCATGCTCGCGGAGATCACCAACATGCAGCTGATGTGCCTGCGCCTGAGCCAGCTCCTGCAAGAGGGCAAGATGACAGGCGGGATGGCCTCTCTCGCAAAGATGAACAACGCCAGGAAGGCGCGAGGGGTCTGCTCCGACGCGCGCGACATCCTCGGCGGCAACGGCATCCTGCTCGAGTACCACGTCGCCAGGCACACCGCCGATATAGAAGCCGTCTACACCTACGAGGGCACCGACACCGTACAGGCGCTGATAGTAGGGCGTGAGATCACGGGTTTGAACGCGTTCGCGTAGAAGAAAGCTGTCAGCCTTCAGCAAGAGAAGCGCTCAGCGCAATTAGGGAGGGGATGACAAAATAATGCAGTCCCACGTCATAGAATGCCGCCGCACAGATGCTCAGCGGCTGGTCACCAGCGAAGGTAGCATTCCGACCGAAGGGAGGAACCGATGAAAGCCATGGTAATGCGCGAGATCGAGGGGCCGGACAGCCTGAGCTACGAGGACGTACCTGACCCCGAACCTGGCCCGGGCGAGACGGTTGTCAGGCTGCACGCGGCGGCGCTCAACCGCCGCGACGTCTTCGTGACCAGGGGCCAGTACCCCGGCGCGAAGCCGGAGGCACTCCCCGTCATCCTGGGCTCGGACGGCTCGGGAGAGGTCGTCGCGCGGGGGAGCAGCGCCGCGGGTCCCGACGAGGGCACCGAGGTAGTCATAAACCCCGCGCTCTACTGGGGCGACGATCCACACAAGCCCGGAAAGGAGTACCGTATCCTCGGGCTCCCCGACGACGGCACCTTCGCCCAGCTCGTCAAGGTCCCCTCGGAGAACGTCTTCCCGAAGCCCTCGCACCTCTCACACGAAGAGGCCGCCGCGATACCCTTGGGCGCTCTTACCGCTTATCGGGCGGTCGTCACGCGCGGAGGGTTGCAGGCGGGCGAGACCGTCGTGGTTCCCGGTATCGGGAGCGGGGTGGCGACCTTTGTCGTGCAGATCGCCTCAGCGCTGGGGGGGCGGGTCTTCGTCACCTCGGGGAGCAACGCGAAGATCGAGAAGGCCAAGGAGCTCGGCGCCGAAGGCGGCGTGAACTACGACTCCGAGGACTGGAGCAGGGAGCTCAAGGGCATGGTCGGCGGGGTGGACCTCTCGGTGGACCACGTCGGCGGCGAGGCCTTCGACGCTATGGTCTCTCTCGCCAAACCCGGCAGCCGCATAGTTACCTTCGGGGCGACCGCAGGGCCGAAGGTGAGCGTGGTGATGCCCAGGATCTTCCTCAAGCACCTCACCGTCCTCGGCACCGCGATGGGGACCAACGAGGAGTTCGGGGCGATGCTGGACTTGTGGGCCGAGCATGGCCTGCGTCCCATCATCAACGAGACCTTCTCGCTGCAGGACACGGCGGCGGCGATGAAGCACATGGAAGAAGGCTCCGGTATCGGGAAGATAGTGCTCGATGTCCCTGCCTGAGCGCGAAGCAGAGGCTGCGTAAGCTCTAGGGGCTCCCCATCACGGGGTGAGCACCTTCGCGAGGGGACCTGGCGCATGGGTGCCCGGCATCGCCGTGAGGTCTAGCCGTGCCCCGCCTCTGGCGATGGATATCTTTTACCTATTGCTGCTCGTCGTTCAGGGTTGAAGCCCATCTCATGGGATCATTATCCCCGAAAAGGATTGACCGCGCGGGTGGCCGGGGGCAGAATTCGTCTTCCAGTACATAACCCAACGTCAGGGGGTAGAGTCGTGAGCGAAGGCTTCGTGTCGCGCGGCTTTCGGGGCCGCCGCAGGCAGACAGACGGCCGCCTTCCGCCGGGCCAGTACCTGGTCGAGGGTTTCCCCGTTCTCACCGCCGGCCCGACGCCGCGCACACCGCTCGACGAGTGGGACTTCTCGATCTCCGGCGAGGTCGACGAGCCGAAGAAATGGACGTGGGAGGAGTTCCGGGCGCTACCATCGGAGGATATCACGCGCGACATCCACTGCGTCACCAAGTGGTCGAAGCTCGGAACTACGTGGGAAGGGGTCTCGGTAGACACGCTGCTCGAAGGGGTCGAGACCGCCGCGGAGCACGTGCTAGCCTTCTGCGACGGTGACTACACGACCAACCTGCCGCTCGAGGACGTCACGGGTGGCCGCGCCTGGATCGCCTACGCCTACGACGGCGAGCCGCTCGAGCCGGAGCACGGAGGTCCGGCTCGCCTGCTCGTGCCGCACCTCTACTTCTGGAAGAGCGCCAAGTGGGTACGGGGACTGCAGCTCACCACCCACGACATACCCGGTTTCTGGGAGTCCTTGGGCTATCACAACTACGGCGACCCGTGGCGCGAGCAGCGCTACTGGGGTGACTGAGATGGCCGAGATCCCGCACCCGAGGCTGGCCTGGCTAATCGGCGAGGTCATCGAGACCCGCCCCGCCACACCCCGCGCCAAGAGCCTCTTCCTCGACGTACCGGGCTGGGAAGGGCACAAGGCTGGCCAGCACGTGGATGTCCGCCTCACCGCCGAGGACGGCTACCAGGCCCAGCGCAGCTACTCCATCGCCTCGGCGCCCGAAGACAACAGGGTCGAACTCGTTGTCGAGCGCCTCGACGACGGCGAGGTCTCCCCGTATTTGACCGACGAGCTGCGCCCCGGGGACAGGCTGGAGTTGCGCGGACCGATAGGCGGCTGGTTCGCCTGGGAGGCGAAAGACGGAGGTCCGCTGTTCCTCGTAGCCGGAGGTTCAGGCATCGCGCCTCTTATGGCAATGATCCGTCACCGCGCCGCCGCGGGCAGCGACGCATCCTGCCACCTCCTATACTCGTCCCGTTCCCGCGAGGAGACGATCTTCGCCGAGGAACTCGACCAGCTCGCCGCTTCGGACGGCTCCCTGCAGGTGTTCCACGCCCTCACCCGCTCGCAGCCGCCCGGCTGGACGGGCTACGCGCGCCGCATCGACCGCGTGATGCTCGCGGAGGTCTCTCCGGGAGAGAATCTCCTCGCCTTCGTCTGCGGTCCCACACCGCTCGTCGAGTCGGTCGCGACGGAACTTGTGGGGCTCGGGCACGAGGCGAGGCGCATAAAGACCGAACGCTTCGGACCGACGGGAGGATGAGGATGGACGAACGCAGGCTGGACGGAAACGCCGTCGGGGGGCTCTTGGGCGAGGTCTTCACCTTCGAGGTGACGATGGCCGAGGCCGCCTGCGACCGTTGCGGCACCGTCGCGCACGTGGGCGAGACGATGGCGTACGTGACCGATATCGGCACGGTCGTCCGCTGCGCCAGCTGCGACAACGCCCTCATCCGCATCGCCCAGAACCCGCGCGGCCACTTCCTCGACCTGCGGGGCGTCAGCTATCTGCGGTTCTGAGAACGCTCGTGATGCGTACCCTCTGAGAGCGCCTCGACAACGAGAGAGGGCCCGCGACCGAGCCCTCTTTCTCAACGCTCGAAAAGCAGAGCTGCTTACACGGAGTCGGAAGGCTTGATAAAGAAGGCGGGGTCCTCGGCGGCGAAAGCCAGCCACTCATCGTCAGCCGTGCGCTTCGATGCCTCGGGAGCGTTCCGAGCGTCTGACTGCCGCGGACCGGGCGACAGGCCGGACACCGGATTCCCCTTCTCATCGCCAGCCTTGCGTACCTCGCTCTCCTTCATCCGCCACCCCTTTTCAGCGCCTACAGGAAGGGGGCCGCGCCTGCAGCCCCCCACAACCCGATACCCGAAGCCTACTGAACGAACTGCTCCTCCTCGGTAGAGCCCGCGAGGGCCGTGGTGGAGGCGGTCCCGCCAGCGACGACCTGGGCCACGTCGTCGAAGTAGCCGGCGCCGACCTCGCGCTGGTGCTTGGTCGCGCTGTAGCCGTACTTCTCGGCGGCGAACTCGGCCTCCTGCAGCTCGCAGTACGCGGCCATCCCGCGGTCCTTGTACTCCCGCGCCAGCTCGAACATGCTGTAGTTGAGGGAGTGAAAGCCGGCGAGAGTAACGAACTGGTACTTGTAGCCCATCGTGCCGAGCTGGTCCTGGAAGGTGGCGATGTCCTCATCTCCGAGCTTCGCCTTCCAGTTGAACGACGGCGAGCAGTTGTAAGCGAGCAGCTTGCCGGGGAACCGCTCGTGGATCGCCTCCGCGAACTCCCTGGCCTCATCGATGTTCGGCTCGGAGGTCTCGCACCACACCACGTCCGCGTACGGCGCGTACGCGAGTCCCCTGGCTATCGCGTAATCCAGCCCAGGCCTGATGCGGTAGAAGCCTTCGGCGGACCTCTCCCCGGTGAGGAATGGCGCGTCGGCCGGATCGACATCTGAGGTAATGAGCTTCGCCGCGTCGGCGTCGGTGCGCGCGACGATAACGGTAGGCACCCCCATCACGTCCGCCGCGAGCCGCGCGGAGATCAGGTTCCTTATGCCCTGCGCCGTCGGCAGGAGGACCTTGCCACCCATGTGCCCGCACTTCTTCTCGGATGAGAGCTGGTCCTCGAAATGGACGCCCGCAGCACCAGCCTCGATCATGGCTTTGGTGATCTCGAAGACGTTCAAGGCGCCCCCGAAACCAGCCTCGCAGTCGGCGACGATAGGCGCAAACCAGTGGATGCCGTTCTGGCCCTCCGCGTGGTGGATCTGGTCGGCCCTCTGCAACGCCTGGTTGATGGCCTTGACCAGCTGCGGCCCACTGTTGGCCGGGTACAGGCTCTGGTCAGGGTACATCTGTCCCGCCAGATTGGCGTCAGCCGCAACCTGCCAGCCGGAGAGGTAGATCGACTCGAGCCCCGCCTTTACCTGCTGCACTGCCTGGTTGCCCGTCAGAGCCCCCAGAGACTGCACGTAGTCCCTCGTGCCCATCAACTCCCACAACCGCTCCGCACCTATCCGGGCGAGCGTGTGCTCGATCCTCACGGACCCCCGCAAGCGCGCCACGTCCTCCGCCGAATACGGACGCTGGATGCCCTCCCAGCGCTTACCCTCCCACTCGCGCACTATCTCCGTAACAGCACCGTTCCCGTTATGCATCGCCTCTCCTCTCCTACCGCCGTTCGCTCGTCACTTACGTGTCTAGCAAACATACGTGTAGTTTGCACATTACCATTGTGAACAGCTCCTCGGATCGTGTCAAATGGAGCACGCGCGGTCTGGTGTGGGAGACGAGGACCGGCGGGCCGTCGTAGGCAGCGCCGCCGGTCGGGATGTTGTGGTGGTGGGGTATATCTGTTCTCCTAGTCCAGGTACTTGTAACCGGGGAGGGTCAGGAACACGACGAAGTTATCGTCGGTAGAGATACGGTCGAAGAGTTCGGCTGCGTCATCGAAGCGGTCGTTTTTGGTACGCACCGGGTCGACGAAGCTGGGGATTTTCTCGAGTTCCTCGGAGAGGATGCTATGGAACAGCTCCTCGGTCACCTCTGTGCCGTCGTCGAGGACGCCCTCGTCGTGGTGGATCCACTGCCACACCTGAGTGCGTGATATCTCGGCGGTCGCGGCGTCCTCCATGAGGTTAAAGACCGGGACGGCCCCGCGGCCTGCGAGCCACGCCCCGAGGTACTGGATACCGACGCTGACGTTATTGCGGAGGCCAGCCTCGGTGATCGGCTCGTCTTTGTATGGTTCGTAGAGGTCCGCAGCGCTCACCTCGACGTCTTCGCGCAGTTTGTCGAGCTGGTTCGGCTGGGGCATGACCCTGTCGAAGACTTCTTTGGCGACGGGGACCAGGCCCGGGTGCGCCACCCAGGTCCCGTCGTTGCCGTCGTTCGCCTCCCGTTCCTTGTCCTCGCGGACCTTCGCGAAGGCCTGTTCGTTCGCCTCCGGGTCGTCCTTGATCGGGATCTGGGCCGCCATCCCGCCGATAGCGTGGGCGCCCCGCCTGTGGCAGGTCTTGATCAGGAGCTGCGTGTAGGCCCGCATGAAGGGGACGGTCATGGTGACCTTCACCCTGTCAGGGAGGACGAAGCCCTCCCTGTTGCGGAAGGTCTTTATGTAGGAGAAGATGTAGTCCCACCGCCCGGCGTTGAGGCCCGCCGAGTGGTCCCTGAGCTCATAGAGGATCTCGTCCATCTCGAACGCCGCCGGAAACGTCTCCAGGAGGACGGTCGCCTTTATGGTGCCACGCGGTATCCCGAGCTCGTCCTGGGCCAGGTTGAACACGTCGTTCCAGAGCCTCGCCTCGGGATAGTGCTCGATCTTGGGCAAGTAGAAGTACGGTCCCGAGCCCTGGTCGATGAGAGCTCTGGCATTGTGGAAGAAGTACAGGCCAAAGTCGAAGAGGGAGCCCGGAACCTGGCGTCCGTCCACCGTCATGTGCTTTTCGGGTAGGTGCCAGCCACGCGGGCGAGCGATCAGGACGGCGGGATCTTCGCCCACCTCGTAGCGCTTGCCCGTGTCGGGATCGTCAAAGGAGATCGTGCGGTTCACGGCATCGCGGAGGTTGAGCTGGCTCTCGAGCATGTTGTGCCAAGTCGGACAGTTCGCGTCCTCGAAGTCCGTCATGTAGGTGCTCGCGCCGGAGTTGAGGGCGTTGATGAGCATCTTCCGGTCCGGCGGGCCCGTGATCTCTACCCGCCTGTCCTGGAGGTCGTCCGGCACAGGCGCCACCCTCCAGTCGCTCTCCCGGATGTCTTTCGTCTCAGATAAGAAGTCCGGCATCTCGCCGGCGTCGATTAGCTGCTGGAACTCTTTTCTCTTCTCCAGGATCTCCCCGACCCGCCCTCCGAATTCCCGGCTCAACTTCGCTACGAAAGCGACCGCCTCGGGCGTCAGGATCTCCGTGAACTCGTTCGGGATGGGGGCATTGATCTCTACCCCTTCGACGTAAGCGCGCGCCTCAGCCATGACTCTCCTCTCTTTCCCGCTCTCTGCGACGTAGAACTAAAGCCGAAATACTCTAGCAAGCCGCCGCATCGTGCGCTCGGAGAGCCCTACAGCCCCGAACCTAGGCGGCAGACGCCGCCGCAGGAACCTCCCTCGGAACCCGCCGCACGTAGACGATGCAACAGGTCGGGACACACCGCCAGCGGAAGAGCACCTGGTAGTGCCCGAAGCCTATCTGGACCCGCGTCCCAATGCTGGGAACGGATTCCTCGTGGCGACGCTCCAGAATCTCCTCGGTCTCCGGGTCTCTGTACTGAACGGGGATCATGTAAGCTCCTTCTCTCCTAGAACGTGCTACCAAGATACCTGTCCACTTGCCATCAGTCCAATCATTTGCATGTATCATAGATATAGGAGAAAATTATAACGGGGTTCGCCCAGCGGGCTCCCGCACGCCGTCTAGCGGCGGCTTTCAGCGCAAGAGCTGAAAGCGGAGGCGAAACCAGAACGTGCTGAGGGTCCCCGAAGGGGATGTGCTGACAAGCCGGCGACCGGAAGGACACGGCGTGCTTTTCAGACAGATAGAGTGCTTCCTGGCGGTAGCGCGGCTGGGAAACCTGAGCCGGGCTGCGGAGGAGATGTTCCTGACGCAGCCGACCTTGACGGCGCGTCTAAAAGCGCTGGAGGTAGAGGTTGGGGACCAGCTCTTCGTGAGGACGAGCCGGGGGATGAGGCTCACGGAGGCGGGAAAGGAGTTCTTGCCTTACGCGGAGCGGTGCGTGGGGAGCTTCGAGGAGGGCAGGCGACGGCTTAGGGAGTTGCGTGGGGCTTCTGGAGGGCGGCTCGTGCTCGGGGCATCGCCGGGGGTAGGGACGTACGCATTGCCAGGGTTGTTGGAGAGGTTCACGGCGGCTTATCCGCGGGTGTCTGTGTCCGTACGCACGGGGCACTCGGAGAACATCCTGGAGATGGTATTGAAGGAGGATGTGCACCTCGGGCTCACGCGGGCGATGCGACATCCGGAGGTCGAGAGCCTGCGATTGTACGAGGACGAGATGGTTCTGGTCGTGGACCCCGGGCACCGGTTCACGGCGAAGGGGGTGGCGGATCTGGCGGAGATCGGGAGAGAGCAGCTTATCCTCTTCGACAACAGCTCCAGCTACTACGAGCAGACTATGGCGCTGTTCAGCAACGCGGGGATCGGGGAGCTACGGACGCTCGAGGTTGACAACATCGAGGCGGCCAAGCGGATGGTCGAGCACCGTCTGGGGGTCGCGTTCCTGCCGCGAACGGCGATCGTTCGGAGCGTCTCGGCGGGGAACCTGGCCCTGATATCCGTCAAAGAGAACCCGGGGATGACGCGTTCGATCGTCGCCCTGAAACGCAGGGACGTGCCCACGAGCGGGCCAGTCGCCGCGTTCCTCGAGGTAGCGAGCACTCTGGGCGAAACGCAGGACAGGGCGCAGCTCTCCCCCACCCTCGCTACCGAGTTCGAGAACCTCCAGCTCATTGACCTGTTCACGTAGGGACCCGACCGCTACGTGACCCACGACAGTCCGGCAACCAGAGATTCCACCCCTTTCAGGCCGTTCCCCCTTTCAGGCCGTTCCCCCTTTCAGGCCGTTCCGGTACGCGCCATCCGGCGGGCGCTAACGCCCTCCGCGCAGTGCGAAGAAGAGGACCGTCCCGACCAGCACCGCGCAGACGACGGCCGTGGACGACGTGAGCAGGGAGGCCTGGTACTGGTTGACGAACACCCCTGCAAGGGCCCAGAGAACGGCTGCCCCGTACGCCAGGTAGCCCTGTGCGGGGCCGCTCCGCCCGGCCAGTATGACCGCGCAGGCGACGACGCCGCCGGCTACCAGCATAAGCGCCCCGAGCACGGCTTCCCCGAGACCGCCGCCAAGCACCCCGGTCGCCACGAGCACCGTGACGAACCCGACGAAGAACGCCGCCGTTACCCAGCCGGCGAGCAGACCGAAGGTCGGCGTGACCAGCCAGCGATCGGCCCGCCTGTTCGGGCGAGCCCAGCGCTGCGCCAGCACGAACGCGCCAACGGCACCTGCCAGACTCCCTACGAAGACTATCTGCGAGAGCACGAACTCACGCGCGGGAAAGAGGAGCTCCCAGACCCCGTTCGAAAAGAAGGCCAGAGCAGCGAACCATCCGATCCTCCTCAGCAGCGGGTCCTCCCGGTTGGAAGGCAGCGCCCCATACCCAGCGAAGATCAGGGCCAAAACGAAGATGGGGGTCCAGATCACGAACGCGTAATCCCCAGGTACCACCAGCGTAGGGTTCTCCGCCGAGACCCGTCCGATCGCCGGCCCCGAGAATACGGGCGCAACTACCTGGAAGATCGCCCCCAACCCGACCGCAACCTGCCGCACCACGTCCGTCGAGGTTCCCTTGCTCATGCTCGACCTCCTCGATACCCCTTCGTTCTTGCCGGGAAATGGCCCCACTCGTGACCGCCAGAGAGCTCCCGCCGCCGACACGCACCTTCGTCTCTCCGCC
>DASTQK010000157.1:0-2052 GCA_035761765.1 Rubrobacteraceae bacterium | reverse complement strand
CGCTCTTGCGAGCGTTCCGGTGACCCAGGAACCCTATAGGAATCGGGATTGCGAAGATTCGCGTGCTCACACTTTCTGCCACGCTAAGTACACGCGTGTGTCGCAGACTTTGGCTCTCCCGATCTTTAGGTGAAACAGGATCTCCCATACAATCTCTCCATCTACTCGGAGGGACCCCATGCCCGACATTGACCCGTACGGCGGCTTCACCATCCCCAACCGACTGCACGTAGACGCCCTCTCCTTCGACGGAGAACTGCTGACCATCAGCGGCAGCGTAAGAGGCTCGGAGGCTCACTGTCCGGTGTGCGACCAGACCTCGCGCAGGGTCCATAGCCACTACACCCGCACGCTGGCCGACCTGCCGTGGTCGGGCACCCCGGTGCGCCTGCGGGTTCGGGTACGGAAGTTCTTCTGCGACGAACCCGCCTGCGAGCGGAGGATCTTCGCCGAGCGGTTGGGCGGGGTGGCCCGCGTCCATGCCCGCACCACCGAGCGCCAGAGGGAGGCCCTGGAGTGGATCGCCTTCGCCCTGGGCGGCGAGGCGGGGGCGAGGCTCGCCCGCGAGCTGGGGCTGCTCGTCAGCCCCGACGCCCTCCTGAACCGCATCAGAGAAACCTTCTTTTCCTGTGGCGAGGATGTGCGCGTGGTGGGCGTGGACGACTTCGGCTTCAGGAGGGGCCACTCCTCGGGCACCATCCTAGTGGACCTCGAGCGTCGTCGGGTGGTGGACCTGTTCGAGGGACACTCGGTCGAATCCATAGCGCGGTGGCTCGGGCAACACCCGAGCGTCGAGGTGGTCGGCCGCGACCGCTCGAACGTCTGCCGGGAGGGCGCCAACGCGGGCGCCCCCGACGCCCTGCAGGTCGCGGACCGCTGGCACCTCCTCCGCAGCCTCGCCCTGGGACTCGAGGAGTTCCTGCTGCGCAAACGGTCCGCGCTAGAAGGGGCCGCCGCGTCCGAAAGGGGCGAAGAGGAGGAGGAACCGCTACCCGGCTCCATCGACGACGACGTTTCGACCCTGCCCGTCCGTTTGGGGAGGCCGTACGGGAGCATCGAGGGACCGGCCCAGAAGCGCCACGAGCGTCTCGTCGAGCGATGGAAGCACGTAAGGCGGCTGCACCTCGCCGGGGCGAGCGCTAAAGACATCGCCGAATGGGGGTCGGCACGAGCCGGAGCACCGTCTACCGCTACAGAGAGCTGGCCGAACCGCCGCCGCGCCCCAGGTACAGGAGAAGGGCGAGCGTCCTGGATCCTTACCTGCCCTACCTGCTGGAGCGGTGGAACGAGGGCTGCCGCAGCGCCAAGCGGCTCCACGCCGAGATCCGCGAGAGGGGCTACCGTCACAGCATAGACACGGTGAACAGGCTGCTCTCCAGCTTCAGGTACACGGAGCAACAAGGCAAGAAGCCTTCCCACGCCCCGAGGGCCAAGAGGGGCAGCATCGCGGGCGCCTCCCCGACCGCTAAGAACGTGGCGGCCCTGTTCATGCGCCGCCAAGAGATGCTCAACGGGGAGCAGAAGGCGTACTACCTGCAGAAGCTGTGTACCTCGGATGCGGCCCTGGCCGACGCGCGCAGGCTAACCCAGGAGTTCGCGAAGATGGTCCGAGAACTCGAAGGCGAGAAGCTCGACAGATGGCTTGAAGAGGCCGAAGCGTCGGGCGCGGCGGTGATGAGGAAGTTCGCCGCCGGATTGAGGAAGGACCATGAGGCGGTGAGGGCAGGTCTCACGGAGAGTTGGAGCACCAGCCCGGTGGAGGGCTTCATCACCAAGCTCAAGCTGCTCAAGCGCCAGGGCTACGGACGGGCGAACTTCGACCTCTTGAGGGCGAGAGCGCTGGCAGCCTGAAGCTGCTCCGGCGGGCCAGGTAGCGGGCGACGGCCCCCTTCACCTAAAGATCGGGAGAGCCAAACCCTGCGACACATAGGCGGATTTAGGGTGGCGGGAAATCGGGCCCGTGAAAAGCGCGAAATCCCGTAGGCATCGGTCTCGGGCGCGCTAGACCCTGGATTTTTACGCCAACGTCATTCCCGCTATGTGTCGCGCACT
>DASTQK010000156.1:0-21921 GCA_035761765.1 Rubrobacteraceae bacterium | reverse complement strand
TCCCCCCCCCTCCCCAGATTCCACCACCCCAGCGCGCGACGCTATCAGCGTCAGTAGTATTATGGGTAATAGTGTGAGACCTGCCGAGGTAGGGATATTGCGACCGGCATGGTTGGGGCTTGTGGGGAGGTAGGGATGGGCCAGGGTGAGGGTGAGGAGGGTGAGGGCGGCTCCTGCGATGGCGAGGAGCGCTACCATGGGAGGCGGGCGCCGTGGAGGGCGCGGAGTATATCGAGGCCCTGGCGGGCGCGGTGGGCGAAGCCGGGGAGGCTTCGGCCTGCCTGGCGGTGTGTGAGGGGGAGCGGTAGCTCGAGAGGTTTTATGCCCGCTGCGAGGAGGTCGAGGGTCATGCCGACCTCGGCGCCGAAGCCGGGGGCTATACCGGGGAGGGTGTCGAGGGCCGGGGCGAGGAGGGCGCGCTGGCCGGAGAGGGGTTCTGCGGGGGTGTAGCCGGTGCGGCGCGATATCTCGTGCCGGGAGAAGTACTTTACAAGACCGAACCCTCCTTGCGTGGCGGGAGGGAAGGCGGCGACGGCGACGGGGTGGTCTTCGTCAAGGGCGGCGAGGAGGGTAGCGAGGAGCCCGGCCGAGTGGCCGAGGTCGGCGTCGGCGAGGAGTATCGCGTCCGGGTCATACGTGCGGGCGCGCAGGATGCCGAGGCGGAGGGCGTGTCCCTTGCCGGCGCTCTTGCCGGCGGGTGAGGCGTGGACGACATCGGCGCCGAGGCGGTGTGAGATATCGGCCGTCGCGTCGCGGCTGCCGTCGTCGGCCACGACGAGGTGGGAGGGCGCTATCTCCTGCAGGAGATAGCGGAGTGTCTGTGGGAGGGCCTCTGCCTCGTCGCGAGCCGGGATCACGGCTGCCGTTCTGAGCGTCACGAGGTGCGGTCAGCTTGGGGACGGGAACGCGTCCGTGGCCGACTCCTTGGTGCCGTAGGCGCCCTCGCAGAACTCTGCGGCCGCGCACTCGACGATCGCCGCGCGTCCGGCGGGTTCGTCGGCGTTCGTGATAGAGGGTATGCCCGAGTTCTTGAAAAGAGCAATCTCCGTACGACCGGCGCGCAGGGGCTCCGCGGCGATCACGCGCACCCCGCCGTCGAGCCAGACCTTGATCATCTCGGCCTGGGCCTCCCGCAGCGCATCGCGAGTACCGGGCGGCGCTTCGGCGGGGATCTCCCCCCCGCCGACAAAGACTACCAGCTCGGGCATCTCCTCGACCTCCCCGGTGAAGCCGAGGATATCGCGCGCGAAGTCCGAATACTTCTTCTCCAGGGACGTCATCGCCCGGGGCGAGGCGCCCTCCACGAGCGTGATATCCGCCGGAGTCGGGGGTTCTAGGGGCTGGACGATCACGATGTTCGCGCCTGCCTCGCCGAGGTCGCTCTGCACGTCTCCGGCGACGCCCCCGTCAGCGTAGGGGCCGGTTACCAGGGCAACGTCCATGCCCTGCAGGCTGTCGGCGATGATCGCATCGGACATCTTGTCGAGCACGCTCTGCTGTTCCGCCAACTTCTCGTTCTGCTTGCCGATCTCCTCCTGCTGGCGGGCGAACTGCCGCTGGATGCTCGTTATCTCCGCCTCCATCCGGTCGCTCACCACGCCCCGGTCGGCCATCGCGACGCCGAGCAGGATCCCGATCGCCAGCGCAAGGAAGACCGAGATAAGGGAGATGAGGTGGTACCGGAGGTCCGGCATTATCAGATGCCCAGAAGGAGACGCAGCTTTATGGCGAGTACCTGGAAGATGTCGGCGAGGGAATTCGAGGAGTAGACGATCGCCGAGACCGCGATGAGGGCGGCGACGACGAGCGCGACGAGCTGCCACACCGACACGCGCGAGGGATAGAGCTTGCTGACACCCTTGGCGTCCACCAGCCTGGCCCCGACCTTCAGGCGGGTCAGGAAGGTCGAGGAGGCGCCCTTGCGGCCCTTGTCCAGGAACTCGACCAGCCCGACGTGCGTGCCGACGGCTACGATCAGCTCCGCCCCGCCCTGCTCGGCGATCAGGATCGCGACGTCCTCGGAGAGCCCGGGCGCCCGCAGGGTCTCGGCGCTCTCTATCCCGGCCTCTCTCACCCTCTGGAGACCGGGACAGTACCCATCCGGGTAGGCATGGACCAGGATGCGGTGGGCCAGCCTCAGGCCCTCTTCGGAGACCGAGTCCATGTCTCCGAAGACGAGGTCGGGCTTCCATCCGGCTTCCAACAGGGCGTCCGCCCCGCCGTCCACCCCGATAAGGAATGGGCGCACCTCCCGCAGGTAGGTCCTCAAAGCCGCGAGGTCCTGGCGGTAGTCGTAGCCGCGCACGACGACCAGCACATGCCGACCGCGCATCGCGCGCGCCAGGTCCGCAGGCACCGCGAGCTTGGAGAACAGGAGGTCCTGCTCGTGGCGCATGAACTCCACAGTGTTCTGGGCGAAGCTCTCTAGCGCCGCGCCCACCACCTCCCGGCTCTCGCGCAGCCTGCGCTCCGCGCCCTCCTCGTCCAGGTGCTCGCCGACGGCGACCAGCTCCCCGTCCTTGTAGACGCCATCGCCCCTAAGCTCGATCTCATCCCCCGTCGAGATCCGCTCGAAGACTTTCTTGCCGACCCCGTCGAGGATGTAGACGCCGGCCCGCGCCAGGATGAACGGACCCATGTTCGGGTACTGGCCCGTCGCCGAGCCCGCCGCGTTCACCACCGCGTTCACCCCGGCCTCAACCAGCGTCTCTGCCGTGATCCTGTCCAGGTTCTCGTGGTCTATGACGGGGATGGTCACGGCATCCAGCCGGGGTAGTATCTCCTTGGTCTTGGTCCCGAGGATCGCCTTTCCCGAGAGGTAGAACTCCCCGCTCGAGCCGTCCAGACCGAAGCCCTCTCCCCTTCTCACCGTCCGCCCACCAGGAGCTCGGAGGCGTGAGCGAGCGAGGCCTCGTCTATGCGGCCAGAGAGCATGCGTGCGAGCTCGCGGCGGCGCTCCTCGCCCTCCACCCGCCGGATGCGGGTGATGGTGCGCCCCCCGGCCTCTTCCTTGGAGACGACGACATGCGCGTTGGCCTCCGAGGCGATCTGGGGCAGGTGGGTTATGGTGAGGACCTGGTTGCGCTCGCCGAGCTCTCGCAGCTTCGCCCCGACCGCAGTTGCGGTCTCGCCGCCGATGCCAGCGTCCACCTCGTCGAAGACGTAGGTAGCGCCGGGCTCGACCCTCTCCTGGGCGAGCCTGATGGCGAGCATGATCCTCGAGAGCTCGCCGCCGGAGGCGTAACGCCTGACCGGCAGCTCGGGCTCGCCGGGGTTGGGTCTGATGACGAACTCCACCCTCTCCACCCCGGAGGGACCCGGAGCGCTCTCGACGAGCTCGGCCCTGAACGTGGTCTTCTCGAGGTTGAGGTGAGCCAGGTTCTCTAGGACCTTGGCCGAGAGGATCTCCGCGGCGCGCTCCCTGCCGCTGGAGATGGTGGCCGCGAGCTCCCCGAGCCGCCTCTCACCCTCTTGTATCCTCGCCTCGAGCCCAGCCGTCTCCTCGTCCAGGTTCTCCATTCGCTTCAGCCGTGCCCTGGCGTCTTTCAGGTAGCCTTCGACGTCGTCGCCGTACTTGCGCTCCAGGGCCCTCAAGGCCGCGATGCGGTCTTCGACCAACTCAAGGCGGTTCGGGTCGGCCTCGAGCTCGTCCACGTAGGACCTGAGCTCGTAGAGCACGTCCTCCAGCTCGGCCGAGAGCCCGCCGAGACGTCCGAGCAATCCCGAGAGCGCCTCGTCGTAGCGGGCGGCCCGCTCCAGCTCGGAGACCGAGCGGGCGAGTGCCTCTATGGCGCCTGCGCCTTCCTCGGAGGAGAGGGCCCCGGCCGCGGCCGCGGTGGATTGCAGGAGGTCCGTGACGTTGCGCAGCCGGTCGCGTTCGCGGGTCAGGTCGGTGAGTTCCCGGGCGCTGTAGTCTGCCGCCTCGAGCTCCGAGACCTGGAAGCGCAGGAAGTCGATCTCCCGCAGCCGCGCCTCAGATGAGGCGGTGATATCCTCCAGCTCCCGCCTGTCCCTCTCGACGGCGTGCCAGAGCGCCACGCGCTCCTCTCTCGCCCCGATTGCGCCCTCGTCCAGGAAGTCGTCCAGGATGGCCAGCTGCTCGGCTAGCTCGGTGAGGCGGGTCTGCTCGCGCTGGCTGTGGTAAGAGACCATCCGCTCGCCCAGAGACGCCAGCGCCCGGACGGGGACCGTTACCCCCCCGACATAGCAGCGCGAGCGGCCATCTTCGGTGAGCGTCCGACGCAGGACGAGTCCGTCGTCGGCCTCGACCTCCTCGGCGAGGTCCCCCAGGGCCGCCTCCAGCACCGAGGAGCGCGTCGCGTCGGGTAGGACGAACGTCCCCTCCACAGTGGCGCGCTTCGCGCCCGCGCGCACCGTCTCGGAGCGGGAGCGGGCGCCGATGAGCATCTGCAGGGCCGTCGCGAGCAGCGTCTTGCCGGCTCCCGTCTCGCCGCTGATCACGTTCAGCCCCGGCGACAACTCCAGGGTCGCCTCCTCTATGAGCGCCACGTTCTCGACGGATATCTCCGTCAACACTACAGGAAAGTCCTCCGCACGGCTCGCCACCAGCTCCAGTCTTCGGTCCGGCCTATTTTAACGCTTTCTCTCGAGAGCTTTATCTCAACGCGCCCGCCGGCGAGGATCTCACGCGGCTCCTCGCCGTCCAGGGACAAGAGCGCGTCCCGGCCCACGAGCTCGAGCTCGGCGATCTGCTCCTCACCCAGCACGAGCGGCCGGCTGACCAGCGCGTGCGGAGCTATGGGGACGAGCACGTAGCAGCCAGCGTCACCGGAGATGATAGGTCCGCCCGCCGAGAGCGCGTACGCCGTGGACCCCAGAGGCGTCGCCGCGATAAAGCCGTCGCATCTGAAGGCGAAGAGCTCCTCGCCGCCCACCCGCACGTCCACCGAGATAAGCTGGTGCGCCCGCTTCTTGATAAGCACCGCGTCGTTCGCCGCCAGACGCGCTCCCTCGCTCGCGACGTGGACCTCGAGCATCCGGTACTGCTGCACCTCGAGCCCGCCCCCGAAGACCTTCTCGACCCCGGCCTCGATCTCGTCCGGGAGCATCCCGGACATGAAGCCGACCTTGCCCAGGTTTATCCCGAGCAGTACCTGGCCGGGGAACATCCTCGTCGCCCTGAGCATGGTGCCGTCCCCGCCGAGGACGAAGACGAGGTCGGGGTCCGTCTTCCCGTCTGGCTCGCCGGCCGACCTGACCTCGGAGATCTCCACGCCCCGCTTCTCGAGCGCCGCTACGAGCCGCTCGAGATACCCCTCGCTGACCCCTGGCTTCGCGACGATGCCGACGCAGCGAACCTCCCGCGGGTCCATGCGCTCAACCACCCCCGACGACCTCCGATATCCCGGCCTCGTCCAGCGTGGGGGGCGCCCCACGCACGAGGTAAAGCGGGTACTCGCGGTTGCCGGCCCGCCTTCCCGCAACCGGCGCCCGCGCGAGGCCTACCGCGCCGAAACCCAGGGCCTCGAAGGAGCCCGCGACGTCCCCGATCACCGCCGCGTGCACCCCTCGATCGCGTACCAGACCGCCCCGGCCGACCAGCTCCGGTCCCGCCTCGAACTGGGGCTTGACGAGAACGACCGCCTCCCGCAGCGACGGCGTGGTGGAGAAGAGGCTCCTGAGGGCCACAGCCAGGGAGATAAAGGAGAGGTCGGCGACGAGGAGGTCGGGGAGGAAAGGCAGGTCCTCGCCCCTCAGGTGTCGCACGTTGGTGCGCTCCATGACGACGACCCTCGGATCTTTGCGAAGCGACCAGTCCAGTTGCCCGTAGCCCACGTCGACGGCCAGGACCCTCCTGGCTCCTCTTTGCAAGAGCACGTCGGTGAAACCGCCGGTCGAGGCGCCGGCGTCGACGCAGGCTCTGCCTTCTACCCGCACCCCGAGCACTTCGATAACCCCGTCCAGCTTCTCTCCGGCGCGCGAGACGAAGCGGTCCTCACTCTCGACGGCGAGCGCTTCGTCCGGGGCGACGCGCAAGCCGGCCTTCGTGACCACTCTGTCGCCGACGCGCACGGAGCCCGAGAGGATCAGACCCTGCGCCCGGCTCCTCGTCTCGGCGAGTCCCCTCTCGACGAGCAAGGCGTCCAACCGCTGCGGTTCGTCTCTCAGATCAGCTCTCCCGGTTGCGCACGAAGAAGGCGAGGTCCCGCAGCCCGGAGGTGTCGCCGTCCAGCCTGCCGAGAGCCGCGAGGGCTCTCTCGAGGACCTTGTCTGCCTCCCGACGGGCGCCGGTCAAGCCGTAGGCGCCGACGAAGGTCGCCTTGCCCTGCTCGGCGTCGCTGCCAGCGCTCTTGCCTAGAGTGTCGCGGGTCGAGGTGGCGTTCAGAACGTCGTCTACTATCTGGAAGCACAAGCCCAGCTCCGAGGCGTACATAGAGACGGCTGTCTGCTCGTCCTCTCCGGCGCCGGCCAGGATCGCCCCTATTCGCGCGGATGACTTGATGAGGGCTCCGGTCTTGTACTTGTGGATCATGTACAGCGTCTCGAGGTCTACCTCCGCACCGACCCCGGTCTGGTCCATGTCCATGATCTGACCCCCGACCATCCCGTTTACGCCGGTGGAGTCGGCGAGCTCGCGCACGACCTCGAGGATCTGCTCGCAGCTCCCTACCTGGTGCACCGTGATGAGCGTGAGCGCCTCGCCGAAGAACGCGTCACCGGCGAGGATGGCCGTAGCCTCGCCGAACTCTTTGTGGGCCGTCGGCCTGCCCCGTCTGAAGTCGTCATCGTCCATCGCGGGCAGATCGTCGTGGATGAGCGAGTAGGTGTGGATGAGCTCGATAGCCGCGGCCGAAGGCAGCACGCGAGCCGGCTCCGTCCCGCAGACCCAGGCTACCTCCATGCACAGCGTGGGCCGGACGCGCTTGCCGCCCGCGAGCATCGAGTAGCGCATGGCTTCCTCGAGACCTTCGAGACGCGGCTCCTCGGTGAAGCGCAACCCCCCCAGGTACTTCTCGAATGCGCGGCGGTGCCGCTCCCAGCGGATGGCGCTACGCGTCTGGCTAACCCGTCTGCCCATGACCCACCCCCACCCGGCCCTCCGCCCCGCGCAGCACCCCGGCCACGAAGGCAGGGGCCTCCTCGCCAGAGAACCCCTTGGCGAGCTCCACAGCCTCACCTACTGCGACGTCTGGGGGTACGTCGTCCACGAAGAGCATCTCGAAGAGCGCGAGCCGCAGGATGTTGCGGTCTACCACGTTCATCCTGTGCACCGGCCAGCCGACCGAGACCTCCGAGAGCACCGCGTCCAGGTCCCCCCGCTCGCGCTCGACCCCGCTTGCGAGCCGGACGGCGTACTGCTCGAGATCTCCCCTGTAAGACCGCCAGCGCTCGAAGGTCGCCTCGACGGTAGTCTCGTTCACGTCGCTCTGATAGAGCACGAGAAACGCCTGCTTGCGCGCCCTCCTCCGGCTCAACGCTCAGACCCTCGTGAGGTACTCGTTCGTGCGCGTGTCCACCCTCACCCTCTCCCCGACGTTTACGAAGAGCGGCACCTGCACCACGACGCCGGTCTCGAGTGTGGCGGGCTTGCTCCCGCCGGTCGCCGTGTCGCCCTTGAGGCCGGGGTCGGTCTCCGAGACCTCGAGGTCCACGTGCGCCGGGGGCTCGACGCTCACCACCTCGCCGTCGGCCGAGAGCACGCTCACCGTGCCGTTGGGGACGATGTACCCCGCCGCCTCTCCGACGACCTCCGCGGGAACCGCGATCTGGTCGTAGGTCTCGGCGTCCATGAAGTAGAGCAGGTCCCCGTCCCGGTAGAGGTAGGTCATCGGCCTGGACTGGGTCCTCACGCTCTCGAGCTTCTCCCCCGCCCTGAAGGTCTTCTCGATAACCGCCCCCGTGTCCAGGTTCCTGAGGCGCGTCCTGACGAACGCGCCGCCCTTGCCGGGCTTGACGTGCTGGAAATACAGGATGGTGAAGCGTTTGCCGTCGACCCGGATGGCACTGCCGTTCCTGAACTGGTTGGTGGATATCATGGCCTCTTAACTCCCCTTAAAAACGCCTCGTCGCAACGGTCCGACGCACCTGAAAACCGGCGCAGACGCCGCGATATTATCGCATAGATTAGCCGTCAGCTATCTGCTTGTCAGCCGTCGGCGGAAAACCCCAGGTGAGTGCGGCGCCGCTGACAGATTCCTTACCGCCCGAGCACGTACCGGACCGCCGCCAGGTACCCTTGTGCTCCCATCCCGGCTACCGTCGCGTCGACGGCGGGCGAGACTGCCGACATTCGCCTCCACCCTTCTCTAGCGTGCACGTTGGAGAGGTGCACCTCCACCTTGGGCACGGAGAGCATCTCGAGGGCGTCGTGGATAGCGTAGGAGTAGTGGGTCCAGGCCCCGGGGTTTACGACGAGACCGTCCGAGTACGCAGACTCCCTGACCCAGGCTATGAATTCCCCCTCGAAGTCGGTCTGGCGGAACTCGAGCTCGACGTCGGGAAACTCCCCGCGCAACAGGTCCTCGATATCCTGCAGGGTCTGCGAGCCATAGACCTCCGGGCGGCGCTCGCCCAAGGAGCCCAGGTTCACCCCGTTGAGGACGAATACCCTAGCCAACGACGGCCTCTATAGCCCGACGGGCCTCTTGTTCATCGACCGGTACGCCCCAGAGTGGTTCTCCGACGTCTTCGAGCAGGACGAACCTGTATCCGACCGCGCCGTCTGTGGCGCGGCGTTTCTTGTCGCGCCCCATCGCGGCCAGGACTTTCTCGGGCTCGAGAGCGGGCGCGGTGGTAGGGAGCCTGGCAGAGACAAGCAGGTCTTCGTGCAGGGCGACGAGGTCGATGCCCAGCTTCTCGCGCGCGAGGTAGGCGGCCGCGACCAGGCCCGCGGCGACGGCTTCGCCGTGGGCCAGGGCGTAGCCGGCGGCGGCCTCGAGGCCGTGGCCGATGGTATGACCGTAGTTCAGGATGGCGCGGCGGCCCCTCTCCAGCTCGTCCTCGGCAACGATGTGCGCCTTGAAGCGGACGGAGTCGAGTACGAGCGCGCGCAGGGCGTCCGGATCCCGCTCTACCGCCGCCTCTATCCTCTCGAGGTCGTCGAAGTACCCTCCACCCGAGAGCAGGCCCATCTTGACCACCTCGGCGAGCCCGCGGGAGAGCTCGCGGTCGGGGAGCGTGTGCAGCCAGTCCAGGTCGGCCGCGACGAGGCGGGGCCGCAGGAAGCTCCCGAGCAGGTTCTTCCCCTCGGGGAGGTCCAGGCCCACCTTGCCGCCCACCGAGCTGTCCACCATCGCGAGCAGCGAGGTGGGCAGCGCGACCAGGTCTATCCCGCGCATAAAGGTCGCCGCGACGAAGCCGCCGAGGTCTCCCACGACGCCGCCCCCCAACGCGAAGAGCGTCGCGTCGCGCGTCATACCGGCGCGGGCGAGCCGCCCGGCTACATGAGCGTAGGTCGAGATGCCCTTCGACGGTTCTCCGGCGGGGACCTCTACGACGTCGGCGAGGTGCCAGCCCGCACCCTCGAGCGACCGAGCGAGATGCGCGGCGTGCGCGGGTCCGACGTTGGAGTCGGTGAGGATCGCCGCGAGGTTCGGCTGCAGCTCCCCGGAGACTACCTCGGCGACGTCCAACCCGGACCCGATGACCACCGGGTAGGGAGGGCTGACGGGGACCTCTACTCGCCCGATATCCACCGCTCTATCTCCCTCGCGACAGCTTGCGGCAGCCGCCCGCGAACCGCGACCTCGAGATCGGCGACCTCCTCGTAGAGGGGAAGGCGTCTCTCGTAGCGGCGCTCGAAATCTTCGCGGCTCACCCCGCGCAGGGGACGCCTCGCGTCGCGAGTCCTGGCGAACAGGACGCCGATATCCTCCCGCACGAAGACGGTCGGGACGCGTGCGAGCCACTCGCGGTTCTCAGGTTTCTCGACGATCCCACCTCCGCAGGCGACGACGCACCTTCTCTTTCCGTCGAGCGCGCTGAGGAGGGCGTCGTGCTCCAGAGCGCGAAACGCCTGCTCGCCGCAGTGCTCGAAGATATCCGGTATCGTGCGGCCGGCCGAGCGGGATATCTCACGGTCCAGATCCACGAAGTCCCAGCCGAGCGAGCGGGCCAGCATCCGGCCCACCGTGCTCTTGCCGCACCCCATGTAGCCGACGATGGCGACGGGTCCCTCCAAGCTCTCAGCGGGGCTCCCCGGCCCCGATGCGGCGGACGTAGTGGTCGTAGGCGGCGCGGATGTCCGCCATGTTGTCCGCGCCGAACTTCTCCAGGAAAGCCTCGGCCAGGACGACGGCGACCATGGACTCGGAGATAACCGCAGCGGCAGGCACCGCGCAGGAGTCGGCCCGCTCCTTGAAGGCGCGGGCCGGCTCGCCGGTCGAGAGGTCCACGGTCCGCAGAGCTTTGGATATCGTGGAGATCGGCTTCATCGCCGCAGCGACGACGACGGGCTCGCCGTTGGTCATCCCGCCCTCGAGACCGCCGAGGCGGTTGCTGGCGCGCGCAGGGTGGTCTTCGCCAGGCAGGATCTCATCCTGCACCTCGCTTGATCTGCGGGCGGCCAGCTCGAAGCCCATCCCGAACTCGACGCCTTTTATGGCGTTGACGGACATGACGGCGGCGGCGAGCCTGGCGTCGAGCTTGTCGCGCCAGTCCACGTAGGAGCCCAGACCCGGTGGGCAGCCCTCGGCGACGACGACGAACTCCCCGCCCAGGGCGTCGCGGGCATGGCGGGCGGCGTCGATCTCGGCCTTCATCCGCTCGGAGATATCGGGGTCCGGGCAGCGCACCTCGGACTCGTCGGCCTTCCGAGCATCGAGAGCGGCGCGCTCCTTGGGATACGCGACGGCCCCTATGCGGTAGACGGCGCTATCTATCCGGACGCCGAACTCGGCGAGGAGCTTCTTCGCGAGGGCCCCGGCGGCGACCCTGGCCGCCGTCTCTCGCGCGCTGGAGCGCTCGAGGACGTTGCGCAGGTCGTCGAAGGCGTATTTCTGCATCCCCGCCAGGTCGGCGTGCCCTGGCCGGGGAAGGGTGATAGGTTTCGGAGCCTCTCGGGGCGGCTCGGGGGACATGCGGTCCCGCCAGTTCGCGTAGTCGTCGTTGCGGATGAGCATCGCGACCGGGGAACCCAGGGTGTAGCCGTGGCGCACGCCTCCGAGGAACTCGACCTCATCCTTCTCGATCTTCTGCCGCCCGCCGCGCCCGTAGCCCCTCTGCCTGCGCGCCAGGTCGCGGTTTATGTCCCCCGCAACGAGCTCGAGCCCCGCCGGAACCCCGTGCACCAGGACCACCCCGGCGGGCCCGTGCGACTCCCCCGCCGTAGAAAAACCGAATCTCACCGCCGCACAACCTCTCCTAGAGTCAGCGTCTTACGACAACCCGCAAAGGCTAATATAGACCACGAGCGCCCGGCGGTTCAGCGCAGCGGCACCTCTCCGCCGCTCTCCGGGAGATCATTCCTGCCTCCCGCACCCCTGTCGTCGCCGGCTCCGCCCTGGCCCCCGCCGGCCCCACGGCGCGCCTCGTCGTCCTGGCCGTCTAAGGTGCCATCGCCGTCGGAGTCCGGGTTCGCAGGGTCGAGGCCGAGGTTGGACTCTCTCCGGTCGCTCAGACCGTCGCCGTCAGAGTCAGTGCCGTTCAGGGTGCCTCCTGCTCCAGGGCCTCCGGTAGTATCTTCGGCGGTCGTAGTCGGGGTCGTAGTCGGGGTGGTAGTCGGGGTCGTGGTAGGGGTCGTGGTGGTAGTCGTCTCAGCCGGAGAGAATAGCTGGCGGAACGGGTCTTTGGACTGGTAGGCGGCGTAGGAGTCCAGGTTGCGGTTCTGGATCTCGGGGGCAGCGGGGTCGGCGGGCTCCTGCGCCGCCTGTGCGACCTCGCCCCGGTTGGCGACAGGCTTCTCGTCGGGCCTGTCGAGAAGGGCGCCGGCTACGACCCAGGCGAAGACGAACAGCGCGAGCAGGGCCAGCACCACCGGTATGACCTTGTTGTCCCGCAAGAACGTGTCGACAAACCCCGAGCCGAAGGCCGACAGCCTCCGCCTCACGCCCAACAGCGTGTTTCCTAACCTACGGAGCACTGGTAGTCGTCTCCGGTGCACTGGTAGTCGTCTCCGGCGCGGTGGGAGGCGTGCCGGCGGGCACGTCCGACGGCTCGACCGAGGGTTGGAAGTAAACTTCAGCCTCTGTCTCGACCTGCAACATCTGCTCGACTCCTTCTACGGTGGTGCCCTCCCCAGTCGTGGCCGTCTCGGACGCCTCTATTGGACAGTCTGCTTCTCCGCTGATCGGATCGGCGACGCTGTAGCAAATATTATTCACTGTCACCAGTCGGGCCAAGTTACGCGTGTTCTCCAGAAAAAGTTGCATCTGCTCGTAGGTGCCTTCGAAGGACATTGTAATAGGGACAACAGAGTAATCGCCACCACCGGGCGGCGGTCCGGGGGTTCCGGGCTGGATCGAGAGCTGCGTCACCCCTGCGGCGTCGGCGACCTCCTCTATCTGGACGATCAGGGTCTCGATCTGGGGCTGCGTCGGGACGCGCTTGCTGTACTCGAGAAGCTGGCGCTCGATCTCGGGGGCGTTGGAGCGCACGGCCTCGAGGGAGGCGACCTCCTGGCGAACATTCGCGAGCTGGGCCTCTTTCGCATCTCGCGTCTCGGCGCTCTCGCTCAAGTTGGCGAGCAACGGGCTCAAGAGCAAGAAGTAGTAGCCGACGACCACGAGCACGATGATGAGTAGGCCGAGGATGAGTATGTTGCGGTTGGTGCGGTCCACTAGCGCTCCACCCCCCTGCGGTTCACGCCGGCCTGGTACGGGTTCTCGGTGCCGGCGGCCTGCGTGGGGGGTCCGCCCTCGAGCCGGACCTCGGTCCCGTTCTCGCCCACGACGGTGACGAGCTCGGAGGCTACCTCGAAGCTTATGGCAGGCTGGGCGAATGTCCCGCGGTCGAGCGCGGCGGAGTCGAGCTCCGCATTGGAGAGGTAGCGCAGATTGTTCATCTGCACGACGAAGTCCGCCACGTTCAGGTAGCGGGGAAGCGCGAGCCCCGTGAAGGTCACCGCGCCGGGTGGCTCCAGCGGCTGCTCGGGCGGAGCCTGGAGGTTCACCGGCGCCGCCTCAGCGGCGAGTGACTCGAGGGCGGTGCTCTCGGGGATCACGAAGGCGAGCCCCTGGAGGAACTGATCCCAGGCGAACCTGGACCTGTAGATACCGTCGGCTACAGGCTTCTTCGCCTCGAGGCGGGCCTGGAGGTCCCGGTAGGGGGCGAGGTCGGCCAGGCGAGCGTTCTGCTCCGCTATCTGCCTGTCCAGATCGGCGATATCGCTCTCCACCCCGTTGAGCCGCAAGAGGAAGAAGAGGTACGCCCCGACCATGAAGATCAGGGCGACGGCGCCGACGAGTAGGAGTATGGCGGGCGCACCGCTGCGCAGCCTCTCGGCGGTCCGGCGGCGCTCCGCGACGGGGAGGAGGTTTATCCGCCTCATTCGTCCTCCATGGCCAGGCCCAACGCTACGGCGAGCACGGGTTCCATCGCGGCGAGCTGCTCATCCGAGATGTTGGACTTGTTGGCGCTCAGCTTCTCCGCCGCGCGGCCGGCCCGCGTCTCGACGCCCAGCAGCTCGCCTAGGTAGGTGTCGAGGCCGTGAATCAGAGCCCCCTCTCCCGAGACGAACGCCCGCATCACCTCCTGCGTCCCCGGCTGGGAGTGGTGGTACTCGATCGAGCGCAAGACGTCCTCGGCCAGCGCCTGCACGGCCTCCTCGACGCCCCGCCGCACGTCGTAGACGAGCGCCGCATCAAAGTCCTCCTCCGCCGACTCTTCGTCTTCCGGTGCGCTGCTCTGCGCGTCGTAGCCGAGCCTGACCCGCGGGTTGAGCGCCTCTTTCTCGGCCTGGTCCTCCGGCAGGTTCGCGGCCTCGGCGACCGCCTCCACGAAGCGGTCCAGCCCCGAAGGTATGAAGCGGGTCAGGGTGGGGTTGCCAAGCTGGGTGATCGCGAGGTTGGTGAGCTCGGTTCCGACGTCGAGGAGGAGCGTAGCCCCCTCCTCGAAGAAGGTATCGGGGAGCGTGGAGCGCGTGAGGGCGAGCGCCTTCACGTCTATGCCCAAGGGTTTGAGACCACCCGCCCGCACGGCGGCTGAATAGCGCTGGATCATCTCCCTGTGAGCGGCGACAACTAGTATCCGGTCGAGGTCGGAACCTTCCTGTTGCGGGCCGAGCACCACGTAGTCGAAGACGGCCTCGTCGAGCGCCATTGGGATGTGGTCCTGGGCCTCGAAGCTGATGGCGCTCCTCAAGTCCTCCTCGGGCATGCGCGGGAAGTCGAGCAGCCTGACGACGACCCTGGAGTTGGCGACGCCAAGCACGACGGACTTGCTTTTGAACGAGTGCGAGGACCAGAACTCCCGGATCGCCGCCGCCAGCACGTCGCCGTCGGCGACCTCACCCTCGAAAACCGCACCCGGGGGCAGCCTGTGATACCCGACGTGCCTCAGGGTGTAGACGCTGGCGCTCCTCGAGACCTCCACCGCCTTGAGGGCGCCCCGGTCTATGTCCAACCCGATGGTCCGGGAGGACCCCATGCCCCGAAACCCGCCTAGACGGTCCACACTCTCCACCCTCCCCCGCAGATGGAACCCGTGCGGGCCGCTGCGCTCACCCGCCCTCCCGGTCGACGCGCCCCAACGCCCCGACCTCCGAGTCGCCATCCACGACGGCCTTGCGGCCCACGCTGGAGTTCTGCCCGATCACCACCCTCACCCCGACGCGGGCGCCCGGACCCACAACACATCCAGCGGAGAGCCAGGTCCCCGCCCCCACCTCGGCATCCCTGTCTACAACCGACTGTGGTCCCACGAAACAATGGCTCCCGATGGCCGCGTCAGGGTGCACGACGGCTCCCGCCGCCACCACGCACCCGTCCCCGATGACCGCGGCCGCAGAGACGTAAGCCTCGGGGTGTACCGAGGTCAGGAAGCGCGCACCCAGACCCCGCAGCGAATTGGCCACCCGCAACCGCGCTCCGTTGTCCGTGATCGCGACCACCACGTGAACGGGCTCCACGGAGAGGATGCTCTTGAGCATCCCCACGTCACCGAGGATCGGTACGCCCCTTACCTCACCCGAAAGTACCGCGTGCGCGTCGTCGTAGAAGCCGAGCACCCGGTCCCCGAGGCCACTCGCGAGCAAGACGTCGAGGGCGACCCGACCATATCCGCCAGCCCCGACGATAGCTACCCTTACCTCTTCTTCGAGGTCGGCACGCTGCATCTCGACTTCGGGTTCAGGCATAGAAGTGGCTATCTCGGGCTCTCTGATCTCGACCTTCTCCCCGTCAAAACCTCGCCAGATACTTTCGGCAGTTTAGCACTCTCGCAGGCATCTTGCGCCATTCCCTGCATCATCGGTGAAGGCTTCTCCGGGCGCGCAGCGGACGGCTACCTACCGGTGAAAAGCGCCTTCTAGAGCGTTGCCGCGCAGGAAATCCCGCGCCGCAAGCCGCTTAGCTCCCGGCATCTGGAGCTCCAGCACCTCGAGCGCCCCCACGCCGCATCCCACCACCATACGGCCGTCTCTTGCCCTTATGGAGCCCGCTCCGAGGGCAGAAGTATCCCCTTCGGCGACCCTGGAGTGCCAGATCTTGACCGGCCCTTCGACCTCGGGGTGGAAGGTCCTGGCTCCCATATGGGGCGATAGCGCCCGGACGAGGTTAGTAATCTCAACCGCCCCAGCTTCCCAGCGAATCACCAGATCCTCATCCTTGAGTTTAGCCGCATAAGTAGCTTGAAGACTATCCTGCTCGGTGAGGTTTACCTCGCCGGACTCGATCTGTCCCAAAACCTCGACCATAGCTTCAGCTCCGAGGTGGGCGAGTAGTTCGGCGAGCTCGCCGCCGGTCATATCGGGGGGTATCTCGGCCGGGTGCTGAAGGGCCACAGGTCCCGTATCCAGCCCCTCGTCCATCTGGATTATCGTGATACCGGACTCGCGTTCGCCGGCCATGATCGCGCGCTCTACGGGGGCGGCGCCGCGGTACTTCGGGAGAAGCGAGGCGTGGACGTTCCAGGCTCCCTCTCTGGCTGCGTAGAGGGTATCCGGGCGAAGTATCTGGCCATAGGCTGCGACGACGAGGGCGTCGCAGTCGGATATCTCGCTGGAGACCTCGGAGATACGGGCGGGCTGGCGCAGGGGCAAGCCGAGCTCGCGTGCGAGCAATGCTACGGGCGTTGGCCTCTCTCTGCGGCCCCGGCCGCTGCGGGAATCGGGCTGGGAGACGACGAGGCCAACGTCGTGTTCGGAGGCGACGAGCCGATCCAGGATCGTTGCGGCGAAGTCGGGTGTGCCGGCGAAGGCTACCTTCAAGGCGTGGGGTGTATCAGCTCTGGGCGAGCAGGCGCTCGCGCATCTCGCGCATAGCGGCCTTACGCGACTCCCGGTCGGTGCGGTCCAGGATCAGGACCCCGTTCAGGTGGTCTATCTCGTGCTGTAAGATCCTCGCGAGCAAGCCCGAGGCCTCGATGCGGAGCGGGGCACCTGTGGCGTCTTGGCCGGAGAGTGTCACGCTGGTGGGCCGCTCGACCTCGACCTGGATATTCGGTATCGAGAGGCAGCCTTCGACCCCCTTCTCCGTGGTCTCGGCGACCTCCTCGATAAGCGGGTTCACGATGACGTACTCTTCTTCTTCGGTGGCGGCGACGAGGATCCGCTTCAGGCGGCCTACCTGGTTGGCGGCGAGCCCCACCCCCTCGTGCTCGCGCATGGTAATCAGCATCTCCTCGGCAAGGTGCGCGAGCACCTCGTCGAAAGTCTCGACCGGCGCTGCGCGAGTCTTGAGCACCGGGTCTCCGAACATTCTGACATCGAGCGCCATCTTCATACCTCCTCGGGGTCTACGTCCACGCGCACCTTCAGCCCGCGGAGGTCCGCGGGCAGGCGGGCAGCCAGGGTTGCGGCGCGCGCCACCGTCAAGCGGTCCGCGGACCGCAGCAAGACCCTCCAGCGTGGAGTTCCCTTGCCGCCCGCCATGAGAACCGGGCCTGACATCTCGACCCCGGGCTTCAGGGCCGATCTCAGACGGGATTCTACCGCACGGCGAACGATCTTCTCGGGTCCCTCCAGCGTCACGGAGGCAAGGTGTGCGAAGGGCGGATAGCCCAGAGAGCAAAGCCTCGGGAGCTCCGCGGCGGCGAAGGCCGGGTAGTCGCCGCGCACCGCCTCGCGCAGGGCATAGTGTTCAGGCTGACGCGTCTGAACGAGGAGGAGGCGCCGTGCGGCCTCCGCAGCCCGGTAGACCAGGCGAAAAGCACGCTCGAGAGCTGTGATGCCGGTGCCCAGGAGGGAGTAGTCCACATCCGGCAGGACGACCGCGTCCCAGTCGTGTTCGAGGATACAGTGAGAGGTGCCCACGACGACCGGCGCGTCCTCCAGCTCACGCTCGCTCGCCGTGATCAGACCCACCGGAGCGTGCAGGCGGGAGGATATCTCCTTGCGCACCCGCTCGACGGCGAGTCCGACGGGGCTGATGCGCTCGGACCCGCAGAGTGCGCACCGGATCTTCTCCCTGTGCCCGCAGCGATTGCAGACCAGCATGCCCGCCCTCTCGTGCAGGGCCAGGGGGAGGGCGCAGTCGGGACAGGAGCGTACCCTCCCGCACCCGTTGCACGTTACCGTCGTAGCGTACCCGAGCCGGTTCGCGACCACGCCGACGCGTCCCCCTTCGGACACGACGCGCCCGCACGCGTCGAGTGCGGTGGAGCTCAGGGCGGCGCCCGAGCCCCGCATGTCAACGAGGCGGACGGAGGGCCACCTCGCGGGGAAGCGGGCCGGGAGCTCCCGGATCCCGGCCCGCTCCCGCGCCTCGGGGGCGAAGAGGCCTAGAGTCGGGAAGGGCGAGAGGCAGAAGACCCCACAGCCCTCTGTGCGGCCCCGCTCGAGCGCCACGTCGCGGACGTGGATGGGGAGCCCTTCGTAGCCGGGCTCGGCGCGGTGGGCTTCGTTGGGTTCGTCCACGACGCAGATCGTCCCGAGCCGCGCGAAGGGAAGCAACGCGGCGGTCCGGGCACCCACCAGCACGTCCACCTCTCCCGCTCCGGCCGCCTCGTAGATTGGGGTGCGGTGGCGGGCCAGACCGCTGTGGTATGCAGCCACCGAGAGGCCCTCCGGGAGCTCGTGCTGCAGCCGCCGCACCAGGCGCTCCGCCGACTCTATCTCGGGGACCAGCACCAGCGCCTGCTCTCCATCTTCGACCGTCGCGCGAGCCAGGGCCGCGACCGCCTCGGGCTGCTCCGCGGTCGGCATCCTCCAGACAAAGGCACCGCCGCGCCGAGCCGCGGATCTCGCGATGCGCAAGAACGGCTCGAGATCGCCGCTGTCGCCCCGGCTGGTGAAAACAGGGGCCGGTTGCGGACGCCAGACGAGCCTCACCGCGCCCCTTTGCGCCAGCTCTCGCAGCGAGCTCCTCGCAGCGCCGGATTCGGAGAGCAGGGCGCGGGCAGGATGTGCGCCGCCGTGCTCTCGCAGTGTAGCGAGCAAGCGGCGCTGGCGAGGAGCTCGCCTCAGGTCCGGTGAGGCGGCGGCTCGGATCACCGCCCACTCGAGCTGCGCGGGCTCCGGGGCCGCCGGGGAGAGGGAGACCCTGCCCTCCGCTTCAGCCTCTCTAAGCCTTTCGGCTCCAAGCTCGCGCTTTAGCGCCGCGCGCGTGAGTAGCTCTCCCCTTCCCCAGGGCCATCCGGTGGCGGGTTCGAGTACGCGGTAGCGGCCCGTATTGAGGCCGGGGGGAAGTGCTGCGCGCAGCACCACCCGCAGCGGTACCGCAGCCGAGCGCGCGATGCGGCTGCAGACCTCGATCAGTTGGGGTGGCAGCGACAGGTTTACTGCCACGTCCCGCAGGCTCTCGCGCGCGTTCTCGTAGGTCGTCTCCGCAGCGACCACCACCCCGAACCTCAGGTGACCCGAGAGCGGCGCGACGACGGCCGTGCCGACGCGGACCTCCGCGCGCAGGCGCTCCGGCACCAGGTAGCTAAGCGAAGGGAGCGCGTGGGTGGGGATCAGGAGGCTCACCCGAACCGCGCGCGGGCCTCGCCGGGCGCGCGTTAGCTGGCTCGATGCGGGTTGGGACAACTACAGGCCGGCGGCGCGACGGAGGTCCGTGGCGCGCGAGGTGTCCTCCCACGTGAAGCCCGGCTCGCGCCGGCCGAAGTGACCGTAGGCCGCTGTCCTCGTGAACACCGGCTTGCGCAGATCGAGGTCCCGGATGATGGCGCCAGGGCGCAGGTCGAAGTGCTCGAGGACCAGGGCTCCCAGAGCCGACGGGTTCACGTTCGCCGTCCCGAAAGTCTCGACCATCAGGCTAACAGGGTGTGCGACCCCGATAGCGTAGGCGACCTGGACCATGCAGCGGCGGGCGAGCCCCGCGGCGACGACGTTCTTGGCGACCCAGCGAGCGGCGTAGGAGCCCGAGCGGTCGACCTTCGTGGCGTCCTTGCCAGAGAACGCGCCGCCGCCGTGCGGGGCGGCTCCCCCGTAAGTGTCAACGATAATCTTGCGCCCGGTCAGGCCCGTATCGCCCTGAGGCCCGCCCATCACGAAGCGGCCCGTCGGGTTCACCAGGATCTCGGCGCTCGCCTCGTCAAAGAACTCCTCTGGCATGACGGGCCGGATCACGGCCTCTATAACGTCGTCCCGGATCTGGTGCTCCATCCCGTCGCGGTGCTGGGCGGAGACCAGGATCTTCTCGACCGCGACGGGGCGGTCACCCTCGTAGCGGACCGTCACCTGGCTCTTGCCGTCAGGCCGGAGGTAGCCCAGGTCGCCGTTCTTGCGGACCTCAGAGAGACGGCGGGTAAGGGCGTGCGCGAGGGTGATCGGAAGCGGCATCAGCTCCTCGGTCTCCTCACAGGCGTAGCCGAACATCATGCCCTGGTCGCCGGCTCCGATCTCGTCTATCCCTTCGAGACCCGCGCGCACCTCCAGGGCATGATCCACGCCTTGGGCTATGTCCGGCGACTGGGGGTCTATCGAGATGATCACACCGCACGTCTCGGCGTCGAAGCCGAACTTGGCCCTGGTGTAGCCGATCTCGGAGACCTTATCGCGAACCACCTTCGGGATGTCCACGTAGGTCTCTGTGGTGATCTCCCCGGCCACTATGACGAGCCCTGTGGTGACCAGCGTCTCGCAGGCGACCCGGCTCATCGGGTCGTCCGAGATCGCAGCGTCTAGGATGGTATCGGATATCTGGTCCGCTATCTTGTCCGGGTGCCCCTCGGTTACGGACTCGGAGGTGAACAGGTGCGAGGTCCTGAGCTTCTGATCGTCCGCCGCGTTCCAGGTCGTCGTCCCGAAAGTGCTCTCCACCATCCTTACCTCGGCCTCTCTTTTCTCATCTCCACCAACATGCTCTGCAGTATCGCGCGCGCCACCTTTCGCTTGGAGGCTCTGGGGACGAACCGTTCGCCCTCAGGCCCCACGACATAGACCTCGTTCTCGTCGGCCCCGAACCCTATGCCAGCCCGAGAGATGTCGTTGCCGACGACGAGGTTCACACCCTTGGAGCCGAGCTTGTCGCGAGCGTCGGCGACCGGGTCGCCGTGCGTTGCGGCGAATCCTACCACAAAGAGGTCGGGATACCTCTCCCGAACCGCCTTGAGGATGTCCGCCGTCGGCTCGAGCTCCAGTCTGAGCCTGCCCTGTCCGCGCCGGATCTTCTCCTCCACCGGCGAAGCAGGGGCGAAGTCCGAGACGGCAGCGGCCATGACGAGCGCGTCGGCCTCCCCAGCTCTTCGCAATACCTCGTCTCGCAAGCCCTCTACGGTCTCGACGTGATGGGTCTCGGTGCCGGGCTCCTCGCCATCGACGTTGGCCGCCACGACCCTCACCTCCGCGCCGAGGCGCAGCGCCTCGTGCGCCACCGCGAGCCCCATCTTCCCGGATGAACGGTTCCCGATAAAGCGCACGCTGTCCATGGGCTCGTGCGTACCGCCCGCCGTCACCAGCAAACGGAGCCCGCTCATCGGACCGCCAAGACCCCCGAACAGAGCGGCGACTACCTCCTCCGCCGGCGCCATACCCCCGTCCCTCCCCTCGACGATGTGCCATCCGTCCTCGCGCAGCGTTGCGAGGTTCTCCCGCACGGCGGGGTGAGGAGCCGTAGATGGGTCGATATCCGGGGCAACGAGGCGGACCCGGGCATGCCACTCTCCAAGGCCTCGGGCGAGACGGGCCAGAGTGCCGGCGGTCGCAGGCGCGAAGAGGATAGCTTCGGGTGCTTCAGAGGGTTCTCGGACCGGACGCACGGGGTCCTCGAACGCAGCAGGCCCTATGAAATACAGGGCGTTCGGCTCGAGTATGACCTCCACCCGGTGGCCGCCCGCTGCGATCTCACGCGAGATCCCGGGCGCCGCGAGCGCCCCGGGCGCGGCCCCGACCGAGTGGAGGATCAAGCCTCTAGGCCGCGCCTTCGCCTTCCTGAGGCTCGTCGGGCTCTGTGCCGGAGTCCGCGCTCAGGTAGTCAGCCTCCGCGTTCTCCGGAGGCACACGGAAGCCGATCTCCAACTTGTCCTCGCGCAGCTCCTCGATAGCGATGCTCAGTGGGTGCTGCGAGCGGGTGTGGACCTGCGGACCGGGGATACCCAGAGCGTCGTTCAGGCCTAGCGTAGCGGTGTACTCGTTGATCTGGCGCGCTCTCTTGGCGCTGGCCACGACCAGCCCGTAGCGTGAGTCCACCTTGTCCAGAAGCTCGTCTATCTTAAGGTCGTGCACTGCTCTCTCCTTCTGCCACGATTCTACGCAGCGTCTCTATCATGTCCCTGCTCGCCTGCTCGCGGTCGCCGTTGACGATCTCGCAGTCGAACTCGTCGCGCGCCGCGACCTCCTTTATCGCGGTCGCCATCCGGCTCTCGACCGACTCGGAGCTCTCCGTCGCCCGGCTCTCGAGCCGCCTGCGCGTCTCCTCCAGCGAC
>DASTQK010000155.1:0-11075 GCA_035761765.1 Rubrobacteraceae bacterium | reverse complement strand
GGGTCCCAGACGACCCCGCAAACCGCGAGGTGGCCTTCGACCAGATAGATAACGCCCCGGAAGAGAAGCAGCGCGGTATCACCATAGCTACCTCCCACCAGGAGTATGCTACGGAGAACAGGCACTACGCTCACGTGGACTGCCCCGGCCACGCAGACTACGTCAAGAACATGATCACGGGGGCAGCCCAGATGGACGGGGCCATACTGGTGGTCTCTGCGGCCGATGGGCCCATGCCCCAGACTAGAGAGCACATCCTCTTGGCTCGCCAGGTGGGGGTTCCCTACATAGTGGTCTACCTGAACAAGGCTGACATGGTGGACGACCCCGAGCTCCTGGAGCTCGTTGAGATGGAGGTAAGGGAGCTTCTCTCTGAGTACGACTTCCCGGGCGATGAGGTACCCGTAGTGGTGGGGAGTGCCCTCAGGGCCCTTGAAGGTGATGAGGGAGAGCTTGGCGAGCAGTCCATAGTGGAGCTTATGGACTCGGTTGACGAGTACGTCCCGGAGCCAGAGAGGGCGACCGACAGGCCTTTTCTGTTGGCCGTAGAGGATGTCTTCACCATCCAGGGGCGGGGCACGGTCGCTACGGGGAGGGTGGAGACGGGCACCATCACGCTGAACACAGAGGTAGAGATAGTAGGCATAAGGCCCACCCGCAAGACGGTTGTCACGGGCGTAGAGATGTTCAACAAGAGCATGCAGGAGGCCCAGGCGGGCGACAACATAGGGGCGCTGCTCAGGGGCATAAGGCGAGATGACATAGAGCGGGGGCAGGTCCTGGCGGCGCCTGGCTCGATCACGCCGCACACCCGCTTCAAGGCGGAGGTGTATGTACTCAGCAAGGAGGAGGGAGGCCGTCACACGCCGTTTTTCTCTCAGTACCGTCCCCAGTTTTACTTCCGCACCACAGACGTAACGGGGGAGATACGTCTGGAGGAGGGAGTGGAGATGGTCATGCCGGGAGACAACACGGTCATGGAGGTGGAGCTGATCTCTCCGATAGCCATGGACGAGGGGCTCAACTTCGCCATCAGAGAAGGTGGGCGGACCGTGGGTGCCGGTGTCGTCACCCAGATCCTGGAGTAGCTTGTGGCCGTATCGAAGATAAGGATCAAGCTAAAAGCCTACGACCACGAGGTCATAGACAAGACGGCGCGGTCGATAGTCGACACCGCGGAGCGAACCGGGGCCTTCGTCTTCGGCCCCGTCCCGCTGCCGACGAAGCGCAGCAGGTACACGGTTATCCGGGGGCCCTTCAAGGACAAGGACTCCCGCGAGCACTTCCAGCTGCAGACGCACAAGCGGCTCATAGACATCCAGCAGCCCACGCCTCGAACGGTGGACTCCTTGCAGCGGCTCGACCTGCCGGCCGGCGTCAACATCGAGATAAAGGCGACCTGACGGCTATGGCAACGGCAGTTTACGGACGCAAGAAGCACATGACCCAGGCCTTCCAGGACGACGGTACGCTCGTCGGGGTCACCGTTATCGAGGTCGAGCCGAACCTGATCACGGCCTCCCGCACCTCCGAGGAGGGCGGCTATGAAGCGGTCCAGGTCGGTTTTGGAGCCGTGAGGTCGAGCCGGGTGAACAGGCCCCATGCGGGCACCTTCGCCAAGCTCGACGCGCCCCCGCGCCGGCACCTCAAGGAGTTGCGTGGCGTAACGGGCGAGGTCGGCGAGGCGATCGGGGCCGACGTCTTCGAGGTAGGAGACAGGGTGCACGTGAGCGCTACCAGCAAGGGCCGCGGGTTCCAGGGCACCGTCAAGCGTCACGGCTTCGGGCGGGGGCCGGTCTCCCACGGCTCGCACAACATCCGGCAGCCGGGCTCCGTGGGGGCCTCGGCCGACCCGGCGCGCATCTTCAAGGGACAGAAGATGCCGGGTCAGATGGGCAACAAGGCCGTCACGGTCAGGAACCTCGAGGTCGTCGCCGTTGACGCGGAGAACAACGAGCTCTGGGTCCGGGGCGGCGTGCCCGGCGGCAAGAACGCCGTCGTCAAGATCCGGAAGGCGGGTGAGTAGTATGGCTGAGGCGCAGGTATTCGACGCCCGCAGCGGCAGGAAGTCCTCGCTGGACCTCGCGGGCCCGCAGTTCGAGACGGAGCCAAAGGAGCATGTTATCCACCGCGCTGTCGTCGCCGAGCTCGATTCGCGGCGACGCTACACGGCATCGACCAAGGGCCGCAGCGAGATCCGGGGCTCCGGGGTCAAGCTGTACAGGCAGAAGGGGACGGGCCGCTCGCGGGCCGGCGACATAAAGTCGCCCATAAGAGTCGGCGGCGGTACCTGGGGCGGCCCGAAGGCCAAGCCCGCCCGCCACGGCAAGCGCATAAACCGCAAGGAGGCGCGAGCGGCCTTCTACGGGGCGCTCTCCGCCAAGGCCCGGGATGGCGAGCTCTACGTGCTCGACTCGCTCTCCTTCGACGAGCCTTCTACCAGGGCGGCCAGGGAGCTTCTCGGCAAGATGGAGCTCGAGGGACCGGTGCTACTGGTCCTGACGGAGGATGACGCGAACGCGGCGCTCTCGTTCAGGAATCTGCCGGAGGTGACGGTCGTCGGACCCTTCGAGTACGGCGTGTACGAGCTCTTGAGGGCACGCGAGGTCGTCCTCTCGCGTGCGGCCTACTCGAGGCTCAGCGGGAAGGGAGAGTAATGGACCCGCACCAGATAATAATCCGTCCTGTCATCTCCGAGAAGAGCTACAACCTCATCGAGAGCGAGGGCCAGTACACCTTCCAGGTGGACCAGCGTGCGAACAAAGACCAGATCAGGCGCGCCGTCGAAGACGCCTTCGACGTCAGCGTAGCCAAGGTGAACACGACGAACGTCAAGAGCAAGCCCAAGCGCCAGGGCCTGACGCGCGGCCGGACCTCCACGTGGAAGAAGGCCGTCGTCAAGCTGGCCGAGGGCGACCGGATTGATCTCTTCGAGGGGGTCTGATGCCCGCTATACGATACAAGCCGACGAGCCCGGGTCGCAGAAACTCCTCGGTTCTAACCCGTGACTCGGTCACGCGTGACGAGCCGGAGAAGAAGCTCCTCGCCAAGAAGCACAAGACGGGCGGGCGCAACAACAAGGGCCGCATAACGACCCGCCACATCGGCGGCGGGCACAAGCGGCGCTACCGCCTTATTGACTTCAAGCGCAACAAGGACGGGGTGCCTGCGACCGTGGCCTCGATAGAGTACGACCCCAACCGCTCGGCGAACATAGCGCTCCTGCACTACCACGACGGCGAGAAGCGATACATCCTCGCGCCACGCAACCTGACGCTCGGCTCCGTCGTGATGAGCGGGCCCGACGCGGAGATCGAGGTCGGAAATACGTTGCCCTTGAACCGGATACCGGTCGGTACGGTGGTGCATGCCGTCGAGCTCGAGCCGGGTCGCGGCGCGCAGATGGCGCGCAGCGCCGGGACGAGCGCCCAGATCACGGCCCGCGAAGGCAACCTGGTGACGCTGCGGCTCCCGAGCGGCGAGAGGCGTCGCGTCAGGTCCGAGTGCCGGGCGACCGTCGGCGTTGTGGGTAACCAGTCGCACCAGAACGTCCGCTGGGGCAAGGCAGGCCGCAAGCGCCATCTCGGCATCAGGCCGACGGTGCGCGGGACCGTGATGAACCCTGTCGACCACCCGCACGGCGGCGGCGAGGGCAAGAGCACGCCGGGCCGCTCGCCGGTGACGCCGTGGGGCAAGCCCACTCTGGGCTCGCCCACCAGGAAGAAGCACAAGCGGTCGGACGCCATGATCGTCCGCCGGCGCAGGAAAGGAAGGAGGCGCTAGATGACGCGGTCCTCTAAGAAGGATCCCTACGTAGAGGAGCGCCTTATGGAGCGCATCCTCAGGATGAACGAGAACAACGAGAAGCGGATGCTCAAGACGTGGAGCCGCGCGTCGGTGATCTACCCCGAGTTCGTCGGCCACACGATCGCCGTGCACGACGGGCGCAAGCACGTCCCCGTCTACTGCACGGAGAGCATGGTCGGGCATCGCCTGGGCGAGTTCGCCCCGACCCGTACGTTCCGCACGCACGTCAAGGGCGACCGGACAGCGAGGCGCAGATGAGGGCGAAGGCGAAGTACGTTCGCATAGCCCCGCGCAAGGCGCGGCTCGTCGCTGACGAGGTTCGCGGCAAGAGCTACCCCGAGGCTACCTCGATCCTTCGCTTTACCAACAAGAGGGGCGCGAAGATCATCGCCGACGTTATACAGAGCGCAGCCGCCAACGCCGAGCACAACATGGATATAGACCCCGAGGAGCTCTTCGTGCGCGATATCAGGGTCGACGACGGACCGACGATAAGGCGCTACCAGGCACGCGCCATGGGGCGGGCGACCATGATCCGCAAGCGTACCAGCCACATTACCGTCGAGCTGGGCGCGCCCGTAGGCGTAGCGGTAGGCACGCCCGGAGACGAGGAGGAATAGATGGGTCAGAAGATACACCCGGAGGGCTTCCGCCTCGGCGTCAGGCGCAAAGGCGAGAAGGTAGACTTCAAGAGCAGCTGGTACTCAGATCGGGACTTCGCCGAACTGCTAGGCGAGGACTTGAAGATTCGGGACCACATCGAGAGCAAGCTCAGTAGGGCCGGCATAGCGGACATCCAGATCCGCAAGGCCGCCGAGCAGGGTGAGATCGCGGTCGACATCCACACGGCGAGGCCTGGCATAGTCATCGGCAAGGGCGGCAGCGAGGTGGACGCTTTGAGGGGCGACCTCGAGCGCCTCACCGGCAAGAAGGTACAGGTCAATGTGCGTGAGGTCTCAAGGCCCGAGCTCAACGCCAGGCTGGTGGCCGAGTCCATAGCCGAGCAGCTCGAGGGCCGTGCGGCCTTCAGGCGCACCATGAAGCGGGCTCTCACGAGCGCCATGAGGAGCGGTGCGGAGGGCGCCAGGATCCGGTGCGGCGGACGGCTTGGCGGCATCGAGATGAGCCGTGAGGAGACAATCTCCGAGGGGCGGGTCCCGTTGCACACGCTCGATGCCGACATAGATTACGGCTTCAAGGAGGCCAAGACCCAGATGGGCCAGATCGGGGTAAAGGTCTGGATCAATCACGGGGTTCACGAGGACGGTGAGCGCTAATGCTGGTACCCAAGAAGCTCAAGTACCGCAAGCCCCACAGGGGACGCATGCGCGGCCAGGCCAAGGGCGGCACCGAGGTGCAGTACGGCGAGTACGGCCTGCAGGCCCTCGAGCCGGCCTGGATCACGAACAGGCAGATAGAGGCTGCGCGTATCGCGATGACGCGCAAGATCCGCCGCGGCGGGAAGGTCTGGATCAACATCTTCCCCCACAAGCCCGTGACCAAGAAGCCCGCCGAGACCCGGATGGGGAGTGGCAAGGGTAGCCCCGAGTCCTACGTCGCCGTCGTCAAGCCCGGACGCGTGATGTTCGAGATGAGCGGTGTGAACGAGGGCCTGGCGCGCGAGGCCATGATGCTCGCCGCTCAGAAACTCCCGATAAAGACGCGCTTCCTGGTACGAGGAGGTGGTCAGTAATGAAGGCTGCAGAGGTGCGCGAGCTGGACGTGGGAGAGCTGGAGCAGCGCCTGGCGCAGACGCGCCGCGAGCTCTTCAACCTCCGCTTCCAGCACGCCACGGGTCAGTTGGAGAACACGGGACAGCTCAAGGAGGTCCGGAGGAACATCGCCCGGCTCCTGACCGTCCTGACGCAGAAGAGGCAGGAGAACGGATAGTGACAGAGGAAGAGAGGAACCAGGCGCCCGAGGAGCAGAGCCCCGAGGAGACCGTAGACGGCCTCGTCGAGGGCAGCGAGACGGTCGAGGCCGGGCTGGATGCGGGTCCTGCCAAGGGGCCCGCGCTCGACCAGGACGAGGGCAAGATCCAGCACGATCCCGAGCGCGGCAGCCGCAAGGAGCGGGTCGGGCTCGTCGTCTCCGACAAGCCCGAGAAGACCGTGACGGTCTCCGTCGAGACGCTCGTGCGCCATCCGCTCTACAAGAAGCGGGTACGGCGCTCCAAGCGCTTCATGGTGCACGACGAGGGCAACGCGGCGCGCGTGGGGGACACGGTCAGGATCATCGAGACCAGGCCGCTCTCCGCGCGCAAGCGCTGGCGGCTCGCGAACATAGTCTCGAGGGCCGAGTAGTGATCCAGCAGGAATCGAGGATAAAGGTCGCGGACAACTCGGGAGCGAGGAGCCTGCTGACCATCCGCGTGCTCGGCGGCAGCAAGCGCCGGAGCGCGGGGGTCGGGGACGTGATCGTGGCCTCCGTCAAGGAGGCAACGCCGGGCGGCGGCGTGAAGAAGGGCGACGTCGTGCGGGCCGTGGTGGTTAGGACCAAGAAGGAGACGCGCCGCGACGACGGCTCGTACATCCGCTTCGGCGAGAACGCGGGGGTTATCATCAACCCCGACGGCGCGCCGCGCGGGACGCGCATCTTCGGTCCCGTAGCGCGCGAGCTGAGGGAGAAGGGCTACACGAGGATCATCTCGCTGGCTCCGGAGGTGCTGTAAGTGGGACTCAAGATAAGAAAAGGGGACACCGTGGTGGTGATCTCCGGCAAAGAGAAGGGCAAGCGCGGCGAGGTTCGGGAGGTCCATCCCGGCGAGGACCGGGTAGTCGTGGAGGGCGTCAACGAGCGAACGCGCCACGCCAGGCCGACGCAGAACAACCAGCAGGGGCTCTACACCTTCTACGCCCCCATGCACGTCTCGAACGTCATGCTGGTGGACCCGAGCAGCGGAGAGCCGACCAGGATCGGCTACCGGTTGACGGACTCGGGTCAGAAGATCCGGGTCGCCAGGAGGTCCGGGGAGGATATAGATGGCTAGGCTCAAGGACAGGTACAACGAGGAGATCGCCCCGGCCCTCAAGACGAGGTTCGGGATCGAGAACCCCATGCGCATCCCGCGCCTCGAGAAGATCGTGGTGAACATGGGCGTCGGCGAGGCCTCGCAGAACAGCCGCGCACTCGACGGCGCGATGGAGGACCTGGCGAGGATAACGGGTCAGAAGGCGCAGCCAAGAAGGGCGCGCAAGAGCATCGCGGGCTTCAAGATCCGGGAGGGCATGCCGGTCGGGGCCAGGGTGACGCTGCGCGGCGAGCGGATGTGGGAGTTCCTCGACCGGCTGGTCTCGGTCGCGCTCCCGCGCGTCAGGGACTTCCGGGGGGTCAGCCCCAACTCCTTCGACGGCCGCGGGAACTACGCCCTGGGTCTCAGCGAGCAGCTCATCTTCCCGGAGATATCCTACGACGCCATAGACGCGACCCGCGGCCTCGACGTCGCGGTGGTGACCACGACGGAGAGCGACGAGGAGGCGCGCGAGTTATTGCGCCTGCTCGGGATGCCGTTCAGGGACAGTTGAGAGTTAGGCAATGACGAGGAAGGCTTTGCTGGTAAAGCAGCAGAAGAAGCAGAAGTTCGGGGTAAGGGAGTACAACCGGTGCCAGCGGTGCGGCCGCGCGCACGGGTACTACCGGAAGTTCGGGCTGTGCAGGATCTGCCTCAGGGAGCTTGCCCACGAGGGCAAGATCCCCGGGGTGACGAAAGCGAGTTGGTAATGGCGGTCAACGATCCCATAGCGGATTTCCTGACCAGGATCCGCAACGCGCAGATGGCGAAGCACGAGAGGGCCGAGATCCCCCACTCAAGGATGAAGGCTGATATAGCCCGCATCCTGAAGGAGGAGGGCTACATAAGCGGCTTCTCGGAGAAGGGTGCGGGGGCCGAGAAGGTCCTCGTCATCGAGTTGAAGTATGGCCCCGACGGGCAGCGGGCGATAGCGGGCCTCAGAAGGATGAGTCGCCCGGGCCGGCGCGTCTACCGCAAGCAGAGGGACATCCCCCGGGTGCTCGACGGGCTCGGGGTGGCGATACTCTCTACCTCGCAGGGAATCCTCACCGACCACCAGGCCAGGCGCCAGGGGATCGGCGGCGAGGTCCTCTGCTTCGTGTACTAGGGAGGTTAGAGGATGTCACGGATAGGAAAGGCGCCGGTCGAGGTCCCCAGCGGGGTGAACGTCGAGATCGCGGGCCGCAGCGTGAAGGTGAGAGGACCAAAGGGAGAGCTGAGTGTCCCCGTCGGGCGCGGCGTGGAGGTCAGGCAGGAGGACGGGAGCATCGTGTTGGACCGGGCTTCGGACGCGCCGGATGACAAGGCGATGCACGGGCTCACCCGGAGCCTCGTCCAGAACGCCGTAACCGGTGTGACCGAGGGGTTCTCCAAGACCTTGCAGATCGCGGGGGTCGGCTACAGGGCCGCGCTCCAGGGCCGCGGCGTGAATCTGCAGGTCGGGTACTCGCACCCCGTCGTGGTCCAGCCGCGCGAGGGGGTAGAGTTCGAGGTCCCGAACGCCACGACGATCGTCGTGCGCGGCATAGACAAGCAGCGGGTCGGGCAGATGGCCGCGGAGATCCGTCGGGTCAGGCCGCCGGAGCCCTACAAGGGCAAGGGCATCCGCTACAGCGACGAACAGATCCGGCGCAAGGTCGGCAAGGCCGGCTAGGAGGTACTTCAGGATGGCTGTAGTCGAGAAAAAGCGGTTGCACCAGGAGAAGCGTCGCAAGCGTGTCAGGCGCAAGGTGGCCGGGACGGCACAGCGCCCCCGGCTCTCCGTGTACCGCTCGAACGTTCACATCTACGCCCAGCTCGTCGACGACGACGCTGGCAACACCCTAGCGGCGGCCGACTCGCGCGAGATAGGGGAGGCCGAGAACCGCAAGGAGGCGGCGCGCAAGGTAGGCGAGCTCATCGCGAGCCGGGCCTCGGAGGCCGGGATAGAGAGCGTGGTCTTCGACCGCGGCGGCAACAAATACCACGGCCGGGTCGCGGCGCTCGCGGAGGGCGCACGCTCCGGCGGACTGAAGCTTTAGGAGGAAGATCTTGGGACGACCGAGGACAGGTCAGAGCAGGGGGCAGGGCCCCTCAGGCGCGAGTGGTGGAAACCCTCGGGGTGGAGGCGCCACCAGGGAGCGCGGCCCCAGGCCGCGCTACCGCGGCAGGGGCGACAGCGAGTTTCAGGACAGGGTCGTAGAGATCCGGCGCGTCGCGAAGGTCGTCAAGGGTGGCCGGCGCTTCAACTTCAGCGCTCTGGTCGTCGTCGGCGACGGCAACGGACGGGTAGGCGTCGGCCTCGGAAAGGCCAACACCGTCCCGGCGGCCATCGGCAAGGGTCAGGACCGCGCCAAGGCCAGCATGTTCCAGGTGCCCATGCGCAACACGACCATCCCGCACGAGGTCCTGGGCAAGTTCGAGAGCTCCTCGGTCATGCTAAAGCCTGCCTCCGAGGGTACCGGTGTGATCGCGGGCGGCGCAGTCCGGGCGGTCATGGAGCTCGCCGGCGTAAGGGACGTGCTCACGAAGGCCCTGGGCTCGACGACCGCCGTCAACCTCGTTCAGGCCACGGTCGACGGCCTCAAGCAGTTGCGCTCGAAGGCCGACATCGAGCAGATGCGGGGGGTGAAGATCACGCTGTGAGCTCTATCAAGGTTACGCAGGTCAAGAGCGTCATAGGCTCGAAGGGGAATCACAAGCAGACGGTGCGCGCTCTGGGGCTCAAGCGCATCCGGGACTCCCGGGTGCACGAGGACACGCCCCAGATCAGGGGTATGATCCACAAGGTGCGCCACCTGGTCCGGGTAGAGGAGGTCGGATGAGGCTGAACGAACTCTCGCCGGCTCCCGGCTCGAAGAAGGCGCGCAAGCGTGTCGGGCGCGGCACGGGGAGCGGGCAAGGCAAGACGAGCGGCCGTGGCCACAAGGGCGCGGGCGCCCGGTCTGGCGCGAAGGCTCACTCTACCTACGAGGGCGGCCAGATGCCCCTGCAGCGCAGGCTGCCACGCCTCAAGGGGGAGGCCAGGGGCAGGCACACGGTCGCCAGACCGACCCTTTATGCGGTTGTGAACCTGGGCGAGCTCGCCGACCTCTCCGGTGATACGATAGGCCCCGAAGAGCTGCGGGCCGCAGGCCTTCTCAGGAAGAAGGCAGAGCTCGTCAAGATCCTCGCAGACGGGGAGATCGGGCGCGCCGTCACCATAAGGGCGCACGCTTTCTCGGGATCGGCCAGGGAGAAGATAGAGGCGGCCGGCGGGAACGCCGAGGTACTGGAGAGATAAAGATGCTGGGATCCCTAGCCAACGCCTGGAAGGTTCCGGAGCTCAGGCAGAGGCTGTTGTTCACGGCGGCTGTCCTCGCCGCCTACCGGCTCGGAGCGTTCGTGCCCCTGCCGGGGCTCAGCCGCGAGGCCATAGCCGCGGGTATAGACACCAGCCAGAATGCCATAACCGGCCTCTTCGGGGTCTTCACCGGGGGGGCGTTCAACAACCTCTCGGTGTTCTCGCTGGGGATCATGCCCTACATCACGGCGGCGATCGTGATGCAGCTGATGACGGTCGCCATACCTCGCCTGCAGGAGCTCGCTAGAGAGGGCGAGCAGGGACAGCAGAAGATCACGCAGTACACCCGCTACTTCACGCTCGCGCTGGCCTTTATCCAGTCGATAGCGATGGTCCTCTTCTTCCGGTCCGCGCAGGGCGGCAGCGTGCTCGCGGGCGGAAGCCCGATAGACATCTTCCTCGTCATCGTCACCCTGACCACGGGCGTCATGCTCACCATGTGGCTCGGGGAACTCATCTCCCAGCACGGGCTCGGGAACGGCATCTCTCTCATCATCACCGTCTCGATCCTCTCGCAGGCGCCGAACGCCATCCGGTCGCTTCTGGAGGACGGTAGCGTGCTCAACATAGTCATCCTCGGCCTCCTCGCCGTCCTCATCGTCGCGGCGATAGTCTTCGTCAACGAGGGGCAGCGTCGTGTCCCGATCACCTACGCCAAGCAGCAGGTCGGGCGCCGGATGAGCCGCGGCGGAACCACCTATCTGCCCCTGAAGGTCAACATGGCCGGGGTCATCCCGATCATCTTCGCCTCGTCGCTCCTGATCTTCCCCGTAGTGCTCGGCCAGATGTTCGCCGGGGGCGATCAGGACTCGATCCTGGGCCGTATCGCTGCGTTCTTCTCGCCGGGGAACGCGCCGTACCTGATCCTCTACGCGGTGCTGATCGTGATGTTCACCTACTTCTACACCGCGGTGCAGTTCAACCCCATAGAGCACG
>DASTQK010000154.1:0-10005 GCA_035761765.1 Rubrobacteraceae bacterium | reverse complement strand
CGAACCTCAAAAAACAAGAAAACCCTGCCCCACCACCCTTGACACCCCACTCGGCACTGTGTAGAGTCTCGCCATGTTGCGTTTTGTAGACAAAACCAATAGACAATTTTAACAATAGGAGGTATCGGCGGGTGCGAAATCTGGTAGTACTAGCGATCCTGGGCTTTATCGCACAGTTGGTGGACGGGGCTCTGGGGATGGCCTACGGCGTGACCTCCACGACGTTGCTGCTGGCGGTAGCGGGGCTAACGCCGGCGCTTGCATCCACCGTGGTGCACATCTCGGAGGTGGGGACGTGCGCTGCGTCGGGGCTCTCGCACTGGCGCTTCGGCAACGTGGACTGGTCCAAGATCGCCTGGCTCGCCATCCCGGGCGCCATCGGGGCGTTCGTGGGGGCCACGGTCCTGGTTCGTTTTATAGACGCCGCAGTGGCCGAGCCGTTCGTCGCCATCTTCCTGTTCCTCCTCGGCGGCTATGTACTGGCCCGCTTCGCCTTCAACCGCACCACGCGAGTCGTGCAGGACCTGCCGATACCCAGGGTCTTCCTCTCCCCGCTCGGTTTGATCGCGGGCTTCCTCGATGCCCTCGGCGGCGGCGGGTGGGGTCCCATCTCCACGCCGACGCTGCTCTCTTCGGGGCGCATGGAGCCGCGCAAGGTGGTAGGCACGGTGGACACCAGCGAGTTCATCGTCGCGCTCTCCGCCAGCGTCGGGTTCCTGATCTCGCTCAGCTTCGCCCAGGTGCCCTGGAGCGTGGTAGGCGCGCTGCTCGCCGGCGGCCTGGTAGCCGCCCCGATAGCGGCCTGGATCGTGCGCCACCTCAACGCCCGGGTGCTCGGCACGGCGGTCGGCGGGTTCATCCTGCTCGTCAACGCCAGGACCTTCCTGGAGGCCGTCGGCCTCGACCCGAGTCTGAACGTGGTCGTCTACGCGGTCATCCTGGTGGTCTGGCTCACGGCGCTCTTCTTCGCCATAACCGCCGTCCGCCGCGAACGCCAGCCGGTACTCGAGACCGAGACTACCTAGAGACGCGACGGGTCTTCGTCGCCCTGCGTCCGGCCGGGGAGTCAGCCCTGGCCGGCGCCTTCGCGTGGAGCCCTAACCCGAACGGTAGCCGGATACGGCCTGAAACGACACCATCCTGGATGTAGACTACGGGCCGGCACGAAGCAACGGATACAAGTCAGAGAGGAGCAGCGTATGGAGGGTGGCGTGGAGGCTCAGCGCGGTTTCACATTGTGGTTCACGGGTCTCTCGGGAGCCGGCAAGACAACCGTAAGCGAGATCGTCGAAAGTGAGCTAAAGCAGAGAGGTCTCAGGGTAGAGGTCCTCGACGGGGACATCGTGCGCACCAACCTGTCCAAGGGCCTCGGCTTCTCCAGAGACGACAGGAACACCAACATCTTGCGCATCGGGTTCGTGGCCAATCTGCTCACCCGCAACGGCGTCGCGGTGATCGTCTCTGCGATCTCGCCGTACAAGGAGGCCCGCGACCAGGTGAGGCGCAGGATCATCGACTTTGTCGAGGTCTTCGTGGACGTGCCGCTCGAGGTTGCCGCCGAGCGCGACGTGAAGGGCCTCTACAAGAAAGCGTTCGCGGGGGAGATCGAGCAGTTCACCGGCGTCTCGGACCCCTACGAGCCACCCGTGGCCCCCGACCTCGTCCTCAGGACCAACGAGGAGACGCCCGAGGAGAGCGCGAGGAAGGTCATAGAGAAGCTCGAGTTCTTCGGCTACCTCTGGTCCCCGTCGCCGGACACCGAGTACAACTGGAGCAACCGCTAGAACCTTGGACGACCGGGCTGGCACCTTCCCGACCCGGATCCTGCTGGCTACCGATGGTTCTCCGCACGCGGAGCTGGCCGCCATGAAGGCACTAGACCTCGCGAAGAGCACCAACGCGAGGCTCCACGTCGTCGCGGTCGGGCGCACGTTTCCCGCGGCGGTGTACGACGTCTACGCCGAGACGGGGTACGAAGACCTCAGGCGTGAGGCCCGGGAGATACTCGACGAACAGGTCAGGAAGATCGACGCGGCGGGCGGCACCGTCGCGATCGCCCACCTCAAGATGAACGAACGCCGCGACGAGGCGATCGTCCACCTGGCCGAGGAGATCGGCGCCGACCTGATCGTGATGGGCAGCCGCGGATTCGGTGGGCTGAAGCGGGCCCTCCTTGGCAACGTCGCCGACTCCGTCGTTCGTCACGCCCACTGCCCCGTCCTGGTCGTGCGGCCGACTCACGGCCACAGCCGTCCCTTCTAGTGTCAACCCTGGCTTGTTGCCTTGAGCTGGTGGCGAGCCGTGAAGAACGAGCGGTACGAGAGCACACCGGCCAGGATGGCCGCGATGGAGACGCTACCGAGGAGCATGTAGAGAACGACTATCTGCAGCCGGACGGCTTCCAGGGGGTCGGCGCCGGCGATGATCATACCCACCATCGCGCCGGGCAGGAAGATTATGCCCGTAGTCTTCGTGGCGTCTATGAGTGGGATCAGGGCGCGCTGGAGCGCGGTTCTCAGGATGGGAGAGACGGCCTGTCGGCTGGTAGCGCCCAAGGCAAGGGCTGCCTCGACTTTGAGCCGCTGCTGTTCCACGTCGTCTCTTATCCTGGTGAGGGTGAGGCTCGCCGTGTTCATGGAGTTGCCGATGACCATGCCTCCGAGCGGGATGAGGTAGCGGGCCGTAGGCGGTACGATCTGCAGGCTCAGCAGCACGCCCAGCGTGGCCACGGCCGCCACCCCTATCGCCCCGGCCGAGATGAGAAAGGACCGGGGCACGACGCTCGCCCTGCGGGCCGTCGTCCAGGCGGCGAAGAGGACCATCCCCGCCAGGAGCAACGCGACCGCGCCTAGGCTCTCCAGACCGAAGACGTAGTCTATGACGTAGCCGATTGCGGCGAGCTGCAAGAAGGAGCGGACCACGGCGATCCCGATGTCTTTCTCGAGGTCCAGCCTCTGGTAGAGGCTCAAGCCTACCGCCACGGCGACGAGCCCCAGCGAGAGCAACCCCGATCCCACAGTCTGCAAACCTTCCACCCTCACGACCTCCCGGAGATGTACCGCCTCGCCTTCTCGCCAGGCCCGGAGAAGAACTCCTCCCTGCTCCACTCTCCCTCGCTGCGCCCTCTCACGAGGACCACGACGCGGTCGGCGACGCGCTCTACCTGGTCCAGGTCGTGGCTCACCGCGACTATCGTGAGCCCCAGAGAAGCATTCAGCTCCCGGATTAGGTCCTCGATCCTGCGGCGAGTAGCCTCGTCCAGCGCGCTCGTCGGCTCGTCCATGAGGAGTGCCTCGGGCCCCAGCGCGAGGGCCCTGGCTATGGAGACCCGCTGCTGCTCGCCAACGGAGAGGGTCTGCGGATCCTTACCCGTGAATGAGGCATCGAGCCCCGCCATCCTGAGCAGACGTTCGGCGTCGGCCTCTCTTCCAGCCAGCCTTGCCCCATAGAGGATGGCCTCCTCGACCGTCGCGCCGAAGAGTGCGGGGAGTTGGAAGACCATCCCTACCCGCCGTCTGAGCTCCAGGGGGTCCATCCGGCTCGTCGGCTCTCCGTCCAGGTAGACCTCCCCGGCCGTCGGCTCGATCAGGCGGTTTACGGCTCGCAGCAGGGTGCTCTTCCCCGCCCCTGAAGGCCCGACGACCGCGGTGACGGCACCACCAGGCATCTCGGCGTCGACGCCGCGCAGGATCTCCGTCCCGCCGACTGCGTACCGGAGGTGTGAGATCCTTATCCCGAGGGCTCCGATGCTAGAGTACCTCCCGCTTCAGGTAAGCGTATAACCCGTCGAAGACCGCGTCGGTGTATCCGGTCAGCGTCTGGTCGTCCGGGACGACGAGCTGCATCCCGCGGATGATAGCGTCCAGGCCATCGGACTCGGGGCGTCCGTACTTCTCGTCCATGAGGTCCGCGTCGTGCACGATCTCCGAAATCTCCACCAGCACAGGGTCCTCTAGAGAATACTCTTTGAGGAACGTCTCGAACGAACAGTCCTCCCCGCGGTGCGAGAACCTGGCTCCGGCGACGTCGAAGAGCTCGGCCCCCTCGGGTGCCTCAGCAGGGTCCTCGAAGAAGGAGAAGGCGGCCTCGGGATCTATAAAGCGCCGGATCAGCCACACGCAGCCCGTACGGTCCACGTGGCAGCCGCGACGGGTGGCCCAGAGCATCAGCCGCCCTCCCGCGCTTCCTCGCGCACCCGCTCCGCGGCGCCCTCCATCAGGGTTCGCCGCGCCGCACGGAGGGCTTCGGCAGCCTCGGTCCGCAACGGAGAGCGGAAGTAGTCCCTGCGGCGCTCGGCCCGGAACTCGCGCTCGCTCCTGGCAAGCTCCTCGAGCAGCGAAGGCACGTCGCCACCGAGCTCGGCCTTGCGCCGGATGCGCTGTGCGCCCTCGATCAGCCTCCTATACGCCTCCTCGCGGGCGCGGCGGAACTCCGCGACGAGACCCTGGTTCTCGGCGACGGTGTTGGGCAACGCCTCCCAGAGCGTCGCCTTCCCTCCGGCCTCCCTGACCTTGAGCTGGAGCCACTCGAGCTGCTCGCGCGTGACGGCGTCCTCGGGCAAGGCGGCAACCCCGTCCTGCAAGTACAGGGCGCCCAGGGTCTTGAGCTTGCGCCACACGGCGACCCGGTGGCGCGAAGGCTCCCTGGGGAGGTGGTAGATGAGGATCACCCACCGCGCCTTCTCCCTGCCCATCCGGCCGTCGCCTAGAGAAGCGTCCATATCATCCCGATGACCGCCCCGACCGGCACCATGAGGTAGATGGGCGTCTTGAACCTCTGCAACACCACGAACGAGGCGAGCGCAACCACGAGCGCGAAGACGTCGAGCCCGCCTAGAGCGACGCCGTCAGGGAACAGGACCTGAGTGGCGAAGTAGACGGCGAGGTTCGCGATAACCCCCACCACCGCCGCCGTGACCCCGATCAACGCGGCCTGCAGGAAACGGTTGTTCGCCAGGAGCTCGATGTAAGGAGCCAGCAGGAAGATGAATAGAAAGCAGGGCAGGAACGTCACGTACGTCGTGATCAACGCCCCCAACGTCCCGTAGAGAAGCGGCGAGAAGGGTCCGGGATCGTTCCAGGCGCCGATAAAGCCGACGTACTGGGTGACCATGATGAGAGGCCCGGGCGTCGACTCGGCGAGCCCCAGGCCCTGCACCATCTGGTCTGCCGTTAGCCACCCGTACTGGTTGACCGCCACGTCGGCTACGTAGCTGAGGACCGAATAGGCCCCGCCGAAGGTTACGAAAGCCGCGCCCGTGAAGAACAGCGCCTCCCTCAGGAGCACATCTTCACCGCCGCGCCACAGGTAGATGGCCCCCACCGGCACGGCCCACAGGACGACGAAGATGCCCACGAGCCTCAGGTTGCGCAGTTTGGAGGGCCGGCTGTTCGATCCGGCCCTGTCGACGGCTGATTCTTCCCCCGCGCCATGCCCGCTGGCCCGGAACGCACCGGGCACCAAGCGCTGGAGCAGCACGCCCAGGATGGCGGCGGCGGCCACCACCGCCGGGAACGGAACAGAGAGAAAGTAGATGGCGACGAACGAGACGACCGCGAAGGCGACAAGGACGGCGTGGTTGAGGGTGCGCTTTCCGATCCTCATCATCGCCTCTACCACGATGGCTATCACGACCGGCTGCACCCCGTAGAGGAGGCCGGTGATCGCGGGCACATCCGAGTACGCAACCGCCAGGTACGAGAGAAGGAGCAAGACGAAGACCGAAGGGATTATGAAGAAGGAGCCAGCGACGATGCCGCCCAGCGTGCCGTGCAGCCGCCACCCGATGTAGGTCGCAACCTGCTGCGCCTCGGGACCCGGCAACAGCATGCAGAAGTTGAGCGTCCTGAGGTACTGCTGCTCAGATACCCAGCGCTTGTGCTCGACCAGCTCCCGGTGCATGATCGCGATCTGGCCCGCCGGTCCTCCGAAGTTGATGAAACCCAACTTTACCCAGAACCAGAACGCCTCCCAGAAGCTGACGGGCTTGGTCTCCTCCCGCCTCCCACTAGCCCCCTCTATCCGCACCCGACAATTCTCCATCATACTAGTGAACAAAACTCAGGACAGAGTAACCGCGGTTACACAGGAAGTCAAGAACGAAATTAGGCGAGCTTCGCCTCAGGGGGAGTGAGCGGTGCTAGGTTCTCTTCAGTGGTGGACCCAGGCTTCGGGGTCCTGGGTGAGGACGGTGACGCGCTTTGGGAGGTTTCCTTCTGCGATATCGGCGAGGGTAACGGACTCGAGGACGGCGCGGAGGTTGGCGCGAACGGCGATCCAGACCTCTCTCAGTGCCCCGGCGGCGCCCGGGTACTCGACGGCCTCGGGCCATTCTCCGCGGACGTTCGCCAGAGGTCCTTCGACGGCGCGGATCACCTCGGCGAGCGATATCTCTTCTGCGGGGCGCGCGAGCCAGTAGCCGCCCGAGGCGCCGCGGCGGGTGCGCACTATCCCCGCGCGCTTCAGGTCGTGAAGTATGTTCTCCATGAACTTCTTCGGGATACGCTGCGCCTCGGAGATCCACTCTCCCTTCACGGGGCCGGAATCTTCGGTTGCCGCGCGCGCCAGCTCTGCGGCGGCGCGCAGCGCGTAATCAGTCTTGGCCGAAACCTGCAAACGCCCTTACACCCCCGCTAAGGTCTACTGCTCTCGCTTATGTTCCCGATCTTCCGACTCGCCGCCGCGGTTTGGCACGTAGACGAACCAGTATGACCCGATCAGTATGCCCAACATCAACACTAAAGCCCCGGCGAACTGCAGGTACTCCGTCGACACCTAGCCTCCTCATCGTCCCGCCGACCAAGTCAATTCTACGATAGTTGGCATCATCTCGCCGGGGGAGTGATATCGGTCTCCTGTTCTCCGGCTCCGCACTCGTGCTCTGCACACTGAATCGCAGGCAAGTCTAGCTTGCTCGCAAATCGGCGAGAAAATTCTGGGAAAGGTCTTCGTAACGGTCGCCGTAACGTTAGGCAGACGGTAGTGCTGTAGCGTGGGGTCGTGAGAGCAGGTGCGGAGGGTCAGGAGCGAGGAGTCGGAGGAATGAGCAACCGCGCCGCCGCTCTGCTTGCCTGGTCGCTGGTAGCGCTCTCCGTGGCGCTGCTAATGGGCGGGCTCGTGTTGTCTCGCGCGGCTAGCTCTACGGTTCCGGATCTCCCATTCGGCGGCGAGACAGAGGATGGCAGCGTGGTCACTAATCTGGTTACGCTACTCGCCTTCTCGGTTGTGGGCGCCATCATCGCTTCCCGCCACCCCCGCAACACCATAGGCTGGCTCTTCTGCAGCGTAGGCGTGACGATAGGTTTCAACTCCTTCGCGGGGGACTACGCCGAGTTTTGGCTCGCGAGCGGGTTCGGGACAAGTAGCCTCGGCGAGACGGCGGCGTGGTTCAGTTCGTGGTTGTGGATCCTCCTGGTTTATGTCCCCACGAGCTTCCTGCTGCTGTTGTTCCCCGACGGTCGGCTACCCTCGCCCCGCTGGAGGCCCGTGGCCTGGTGCGCCGCGCTTGGGGCCGCAGGCGGCGTGGGAGGCTATGCTCTAGAGGCCGGGCCGCTCGTAGACTTCCCGCAGATCGCGAACCCCTACGGCGTGGATAGCCCGATCGTGGGGATAGTGGGAGTCGCGGCTAGCATCGTGGCCGCGGGCTGCATGGTGGCGTCGGCCGTCTCGCTCATCGCTCGGCTGCGGCGCGCTGGGAGTGTAGAGCGCCAGCAGATCAAGTGGCTCGCTTACGGGGGCGCAGTGGTGGTCGTCACCATCGGTGTAGGAGGCTTGATCACTCTCTGGAGCGTGCCGGTCAGCATCGTGATCATGTCCCTGGCCCTGCTCGGGTTGCCAATCTTCACGGGAATAGCGATCGTAAGGCACCGCCTCTACGAAATAGACCTCCTCATCAATCGTACCCTCGTCTATGGTGTGCTCACGACCACGCTGGTGGCGCTCTACCTCGGCGGCGTCGTCGTGTTGCAGAGTATCTTCGTCGCCCTCACAGGGGAGAAGTCCACACTGGCGGTAGTAGCCTCGACCCTGGTGATAGCTGCGTTGTTCAACCCCCTGAGACGTCGCATCCAGTCGTTCATCGATAGGCGCTTCTACCGGAGGAAGTACGATGCTAAGAAGACGCTCGAAGCCTTCACCACCAAATTACGCGACGAAACCGACCTGGAGGCCCTCAACGACGAGCTGCTAGGTGTGGTCGCGGAGACGTTGCAGCCCGCTTGCGCCTCGGTGTGGCTGCGCCCGGCCTCGAACCGGAGTGTGGAGCGTCTAGCTGATCGGTGAGCTCGGGAGAGGTGTCAGCCCGCGCGAGTGGTCGGCGGCTGGAACCTCCCCTTACACTCTTCGGTTGGTTCCGTGCACCTTCATGGTGACTAGACGTCCGTACCACTGGATAGATTGAAGCGTACGAACGTTATCTTCGCGCCGTCGTGAAGATGTCATAGCAGCCCTCCCGGACGCTAGTGAATACTATCTTCTTGCCCACGGGTGGCCGGTTGGCACCACGTTCGTCCGCGGAGGGAGTCTGGTCAGGTTCTTCTCGTCGTTGGTGGACAGTATTGCCTCAACGCTCCCCGCGCGGCTTCTCTACGGGCTGCACCAGGTACTGGATGATGCCGCGCGGATAGCGCTCCGACCAGTCGTTTAGCTCTTTTGCCCGCCACTCTGCTTGCTCGCGGGTCGGGAACGTACCCACGCTCCACTTCCCAAAGAAGGACACCGCGACCACGCTAAATTGATCTTCATCAGCCATAACTGTTCCTTGGCCACCGATACGCTGAATGCTAACAGGGCCATGCACACCGGACCAAGGGTGTTGCGCTCGACTGGATGATCGGAAGTTGAAGGGCTCAGCCAAGCCTCTGGAGTTTCCCAGACGTCTCGTCCTCGTCGTAGGCTCGGAGCGTGGTGGTTCGCACGTTGCCCAACGCGCCGATCTCCAGAAGGTAGGCGTGCTACGAAGTTCGCCAGGAAAGCCCAAAAATAACTCATTTAGGGGATGCCCTGGGATCTCGCTGAGTGGCATTATGCTCGTGATGGTACGAGGGTATCCGCAGCTTACAAGCGGATCGGAGAGGGAGATTCCTCACCGGACGCGGCCAGCTCGGGGAGTTCCGAGAGCAGTTCTTCCGGGCAGGGGACGCCCATGCCAGAGTTATACCCGTGCTCTCCCTCGTCTACTGTGTTTTTACTGGCCGCTGATCGGCTGGGGCATCCACGCCCTGGGTGTATTCGGCTTCGGCAGTGGCGGCGGTCCTTTGGGCCGGGATTGGGAGGCACGAAAGACCAGTGAGATGATGGACAAGGAAGAAGGAGGATCAGGAGAATGGGGAGGGTAATGCGCAAGAAGCGTTCTGCTTCTGGAAAAGGAGGAGAAAGATGAGTCCACAGTCCCGTCTGGTGGCAGGAATCGTGTTGATCGTCGTCCCCACGGTCGAGATCGGCGGGGCGAGCATCCTCTCGCTGCTCATAGCCGATCCCCAATACGCCCAGAACGAGCTCAGGCAGGACCTCTGGCGAGCAGGGCACGCACACGCAGGCGTGTGGCTTGTGCTCTCTCTGGTGGCTCTGCGCTACGTGGACGAGACGACTCTCTCTGAGGGGATGAGGTGGGTGGTGCGCCTGGCCTTCCCGGTTGCGGCGGCCCTGATGGCGTTAGGTTTCTTCCTGTCGGTTCTCTCTCCCGAGGCGACGGAGCCAAACGCGCTCATCTACCTCACCTACGTCGCGGGGGTCGTGCTGGCAGTAGGGCTTTTGGTCCTGGGGGTCGGTCTCATCCGGGGGCGTAGGACAGCGAGCGAGCCCGCTTGACGATTCATAGTGCAGTCATAGGGCTGGGACCCTAGCCTTTGGGGCTCCGGCCCATTTTCACCCGGGTGACTGGAAGGTAGGCGTTCTCGGAAGCCCGTTGGTGAACTGTAGTACGCGACCAGCAAGCGAGAGCGCACCTGACACTCGCGCTCGGTGGCCATCCGTGCTCCTTGCCCCGGCTCTCACGCGAATGCTAAC
>DASTQK010000153.1:0-4526 GCA_035761765.1 Rubrobacteraceae bacterium | reverse complement strand
CCCATGATCCAAGCCGCGATCACCTGGTCGCCTGCATGGGTCTCTAGGCTCGGCCGGCGGGGATTACGACTTGAGCCGGTAGCCTGTCTTGAAGATCCACCACACGGTCGCAAGGCATGCGGCCAGGAAGCAGACCGTCATTGTCAGGCTCACGCCGACGCTCACGTCGGCTATCCCGTAGAAGCTCCAGCGGAAAGCGCTGATCAGGTAGACGACCGGGTTGAACAGGCTGGCCGTCTGCCAGAAAGGCGGCAGCATCTCGATGGAGTAGAAGCTGCCGCCAAGGAAGACCAGGGGCGTCACGATGAGGAACGGCACAAGCTGTAGCTTCTCGAAGCCGTCGGCCCAGATGCCCAGGATAAAGCCGAAGAGGCAGAAGGTCATGGCCGTCAGCACGAGGAAGGTGAGCATCCACAGCGGGTGCGCGATCTCGATCGGCACGAACAGGCCCGAGGTGGCCAGGATGATGAGGCCGATGACGATCGACTTGGTCGCGGCTGCCCCGACGTAGCCGATGACGATCTCGACGTAGGAGATGGGCGCCGAGAGGACCTCGTATATCGTTCCCGTGAACTTGGGGAAGAAGATGCCGAACGAGGCGTTGGAGATGCTCTGCGTGAGCAGGGAGAGCATGATCAGGCCTGGCACGATGAAAGCACCGTAGCTGACACCGTCGACGTCGGTGATACGCGAACCGATCGCCGCGCCGAAGACGACGAAGTAGAGGGACGTCGAGAGGACGGGCGAGACGATGCTCTGCAGCAACGTGCGGAAGGTCCTCGCCATCTCGAACTTGTAGATAGCGCGGATCGCGTAAAGGTTCACCGTTCCTCCTTTACCAGATCTACGAAGATCTCCTCCAGCGAGCTCTGTCTGGTCTGGAGATCGTTGAACTCGATGCCGGCTGCGTTGAGGTCCGCGAGCAGGGCGGTGATGTCCGCTCGTTCTGTCTGCCTGTCGTAGGTGTAGACCAGCTCAGTGCCATCTTGCGCGAGCTCCAGGCGGTAGCCGGCGAGCCCATTCGGGACCTCGTCGAGCCTGCCTCGCAGCTGGAGCGTCAGCTCTTTCTTGCCGAGCTTGCGCATAAGCTCGGCCTTCTCCTCGAGAAGGATGATCTCCCCGTTGTTGATCACGCCGATCCGGTCGGCCATCTCCTCGGCCTCGATAATGTAATGGGTGGTCAGGATGATGGTCACGCCCCGAGCGCGCAACGAGCGCACCATCTGCCACATCTCCCGTCTCAACTCGACGTCGACGCCCGCCGTCGGTTCGTCGAGAAAGAGGATTTTCGGTTCGTGCGAGAGTGCCTTCGCGATCATGACGCGGCGCTTCATGCCGCCGGAGAGCATCATGATCTTGTTGTCCCTCTTGTCCCACAGGGAGAGGTCTCTGAGTACCTTCTCGATGTAGCCCGGGTCGGACCGCTTGCCGAAGAGCCCCCGGCTAAAGGTGACGGTGGCCCATACGGTCTCGAACGCATCGGTCGTGAGCTCCTGCGGCACGAAACCGATCAGGGACCGGGCCGCACGGTAATCCGAGACGATATCGTGGCCGCCGGCCCGTATGACGCCCTCCGTCGGGTTGACGATCCCGCAGATGATGTTGATCAGCGTCGTCTTCCCGGCGCCGTTTGGCCCCAGAAGCGCGAAGATCTCACCCCGACGGATGTCCAGGTTGATCTTCTTGAGCGCCTGCAGGCCGGAGGCGTAGGTCTTGGAGAGGTTGGATACCGAGATAACGTGCTGCACGGTCACGCGGCCGGCCGGGACGTGTGCTGGAGGTGATCGGTCCCGCAGCCCGGCTGCCCACCGAGGCCGTAACGCGACGAGCCCGCGTGCGGTTGCGTTAACGCGATGTGCGCACTGATGTTCCTGGCTGCGGAACCAGTGATTGAGATCAAGCCGCTCGCCTCCTCTCGTATATTCAGCGTTGCCCGTTCATAGTCTACGCCCTAGACCCACCGTCCCAAGCACTCGTTTTTCCCGATCCTCGGATCCTGTTCCGGGCTGAGAACGAATCTCCCTCGTTGCTAGCTTGCGCTCCCTTATGCTCGCGCGGACACGAGCTTTTCGCGCCGGACGGAAGTACGGTCTTCGGGCACGTACCTCCGTACAGGTTAGGACTGCTTGGAGGACTCTCTGGCAATGCCGACAAGGTGGCACTCATGGCCAGCTCCTAGAACAGGACCGGCAGGCGGGCGAAACCGCGCAGAAAGCTTCCAGCCCAGCGCACCTCCTCTGCGGGGACCGCCAGCCGAAGGTCCGGGTACCGCCGGAACAGTGTGTCGAAGGCGACCTGACCTTCCACGCGGGCCAGCGGAGCCCCGAGGCAGGCGTGAATACCCTTGCCGAAGGCGACGTGTCGGTTGGCGTCGGCCCGCGTGATGTCGAAGACGTCCGGGTCGGCGAACCGCTCTGGATCCCTGTTTGCCGAGGCAAGGCTGACGGTCGCCTGCTCGCCGGCCGGGATCATCACCCCACCTACCTCGACGTCCTCCTTGGCGATGCGCCGTCCGATGAAGTCGACCGGCCCCCAGTAGCGCAGCGTCTCCTCGACGACCCCCGCGGCGAGTCCGGGATCCGCCTTGAGCTTCGCGAGCTGGCCTGGGTGGGTTAGCAGGGCGACGACCCCGTTTCCGACCAGGTTCACCGTGGTCACGTGGCCGGCGAGGAACATGAGGAAGACCGTCGCTAGGACTTCGTCCTCGTCGAGCATGTCGCCGTCCTCCTCGGCGTGGACGAGGCGACTGATCATATCGTCGGCCGGGGTCAGCCGCTTGCGCTCGAACAGGACCCTGAGGTAGTCGATGAACTCCCTTAACCCCGCCCGGACCTCCTCGTCCACCCGGCCCCGGTCGACGCGGAGGAGATCCTCGGTCCACCCGCGGATCGTCTCGCGATCCTCCCGCGGGATGCCGAGCATGTCGCTGATAACCGTGACCGGGAACGGGTAGGCGAACGTCTCGATAAGGTCCATCCTCCGGTCGGGCGCCGTCTCGCCGCGCTCGGCGGCGTCGCGCTCGGCTCCATCGAGCAGATCGTCCACGACCCGCTGTATGCTTCCGCGCAACGCCTGGATACCACGTCCCGTGAAGCTTGGCTGGACGAGCTTGCGCAGCCGGGTGTGGTCGGGAGGGTCTATGGAGATGATGCTCCGGGAGAGCAAACGGAACTCTTCCGGCGTCTGTGCTTCCTGCTGCTCGACCTGCTCCGGTGGCATCCCCGAGCGGGGATCGACCGAGAATCGGCGGTCGAGCAGGGTAGCGATGACCTCGTCGTATCGGGTCACGAAGAAGGTCTCCTGGTTACCGAAGAACCCGCGCTGCTCCCCGCTATCTTCGCTCGCCGCCTCCTGCGCGACGCCCGCGAAGCGAACTCGCGTGACGGGGCCTTTCGCCCTGAGGTCGGCGTACGTATCGTAGGCGTCGGCCATGAAGTCCGGATCTGCTATGTCCAACTCCACTGGTTCCCCAGCCTGCTGGCGGGCCGCCCCCGTAGCGGCACCGTTCTCCGCGGACGAGAGCAGGCCCTCTTTGTCTTCGGGATCGAAGGAATCGACGTGGGGTCGTTCGGTCATGGTACTCTCCTTCTCCGTGCCCGGTCCTCTTGGCCTGAACTCTCGCCAGCCCGTGTCACATGCTCGCGCACTCTGCTACCTCTCTCGACTTCGCCTGGCTCCGCCGCCTCGTTCTCCATATCCGCGAATGCGACGGTACGAAGCGGCAGCTCCTTTATGAATAGGGTAGCAACGAAGGCGATGGTTATGATCGGCAACCCGGCGACGAACACCGGGTGCATGGCCGCCGCCAGTCCCTCCCTGATGCCGCTTGCGACGGCGTCCGGGAGCTGACCCAGCGTGTTGGGGTCGAGCACCGCTCCGACCCCGCTTCCGTCGGAGAGTTCGGCCGCCCGAGGGCCCTGGAGAGCCCGAGGCGGCAGGTGCTTTGGGATCTCGGTCTTCATCCCGTTGGTCATGATGGTCCCGAAGATAGCCGTGCCCAGAGTCGCCCCCAGCGAGCGCGAGAGCTGGGTGGTGGAGGTGGCAACGCCAAGGTCCTCGCGCGAAGTGGCATTCTGCACGACGAGCGTGTAGGTCTGCAATACAGCCCCGAGCCCCAGACCGACGACGATCATGTCCAGGGTAAGGTCGGTCTGGGTCGAGCCGTACCCGAGACCGGTCAGCAGGAAGTATCCGCTCATCATTACCAGCAGCCCCGCCAGCATGAACCCCTTGTAGCGCCCCGTGCGGGTGATGAGCCTCCCTACCACGATGCTTACGAAGATCATGGATGCCGTCAGCGGGATGAGGACGGCTCCCGAGTTCGTAACGTTGACCCCGATGACGCCCTGCGCGTAGACGGGGATGAAGAAGATCGCCCCGAACATCGTCATGGCTATGGCCATGTTGGAGACGTTCGAGAGGGTGAAGACCGAGTTCTTCCAGAGCCTCAAGGGTAACACCGGCTCCTTAGCGTAGTACTCGTTGATAATGAACCCGATAAGGACCAGCACGCCCGCTGCGTACAG
>DASTQK010000152.1:0-3813 GCA_035761765.1 Rubrobacteraceae bacterium | reverse complement strand
GCTATCCTAAGTCTTGCAGCACGCCCCAGGCCATGCGATCCTCCTCGCCCACGCTCTTAGCGAGGCCGAGCGCGAGCGTTACCGTAGCCTTTATGAGCGGCTTAAGCTGAAAGTTGTGGCCTACCCCGAAGGCGACCGTTGGTCCAGCCGGTTGGCGCACTCGAGGGCGGGGTTGTACTCGGCGCTGCGAAGACTGCATCCAGCAGAGGACGTAATCGTCCTCCCTTAAACGCTCCTCGTTCAGGTCCTGTACGCGCTCTTCCTGTATCTCCCGCGTCGTCTTCACGCTCCGCCTCCCCCGGAGAATCGTCCGTTCACCTCGAGAGCATAGAGGTTTTTGCGGGAGGAAGACGAGTAGGAGAGCACGCTTCCTGCCGAGAAGGCGCGGGCCGCGGTGTTACCATGCGCTACATGCAGCGGTCTCTCATAGATGGACGCTACAATCGAGGCGAGCTCCTGGGTAGCGGGGGGATGGCCGAGGTGTACCTGGCCCACGACGAGGTCCTGGGCCGGGACGTGGCGCTCAAGATCCTCAGGGGACAGTACGCCAACGAAGAGGGGTTCGTCGAGCGCTTCAGGCGCGAGGCGAAGAACGCCGCGGCGCTCAACCACCCCAACGTCGTGCAGGTCTACGACCAGGGCTCGACCGGGGACGGCACCTACTACATAGCGATGGAGTACGTCCCGGGCCTCACGCTCGCCGAGAGGCTGAAACGTGAAGGCCCCCTGGAGCCAGGCGAGGCCGCTGGCGTGGCCGCGCTGGTGGCCGAGGCCCTCGCCGTCGCCCACGCGCGCGGCATCATCCACCGCGATATAAAGCCCCAGAACGTGCTGCTCACAGCCCCGGGCGGCGCCAAGGTTGCCGACTTCGGGATAGCGCGCGCCGCCTCGGCCGAGACGGTTACGGAGACGAGCCTGATCCTGGGCACCGCCTCGTACATGTCCCCTGAGCAGGTGCGCGGCGAGCGCGTCGGCCCGGCGAGCGACCTCTACTCTTTAGGCGTCGTCCTCTACGAGATGCTCACAGGCGAGCCCCCCTACACTGCGGACAACCCCCTCGCCACCGCGATGAAGCACCTCGAGGAGCCGCCCCGTCGTCCTCGAGAAGTGAACCCTGCGGTGCCGGAGAGCCTCGACGCCATGACTGCGAAGCTGCTCGCCAAGGACCCAAAGGATCGCTACCCGAGCGCGGCCGAGCTGGCAGAGGACCTCCGGCGCGTACGTGACGGGCTAAGGCCTCTCGCCGCGGGCCTCGCCGAAGGGGCGACCGCGCGGATGCCCCGGGACACCGCACACACGCGCGTAGCTCCAGTCGCGTCCGGGAGCGGTGCGACCGCGAGCCGCGCGCGAAGGCGCAACCTCTTGCCCCTTGTGGCGGTGCTCCTCGGCGTCATCCTGCTCGGCGGCCTCGCGTGGGCCCTTTCACCAGGTCTCTCACGGGACCCGTCAGGCGGGGCGACGCGGGTCGAGGTGCCGGATCTGTCAGGTCTCTTACGCGATGAGGCCCGGGCGCGGCTCGAAGAGGCCGGACTCCGGCTCGGCTCTCAGGACGAGGCCGCAAGCGCCGAGGTTAACGCTGGTGCGGTGATCGAGCAGATCCCCTCGGCCGGGTCCGAGGCGGAGCGGGGCAGCGCGGTGGACGTCGTGATCAGTACGGGTCCGGCCGTGGAGCCCACCACGCAGTCGTCACCATCCGCGTCGCCCTCTGCCTCGCCGTCGGCACTCTCCACGTCATCGGCCTCGGCTTCGCCACAGGCCGATGCCCCCGCGCCGGCGCAGAACCCCGAAGCAGCGCAGGAGAGGGCGCAGGAGGCAGCGGATCGGGCGAAGGATCTGCGAGAACAGGCAAAAGAACGCGAGAAGGAGCTTAAAGAGGCACAGCAGGATCGCAAGAAGAGGAGGAATTAGGAAGCCACAGCAGAGGCTCGCATGGGCCGCGAGCCCCGCTGTGCGGCTGGCCAGCCCCTTTAGGGGCTACCCGGTTCGAAGCGGAGGGCGGCGGAGTTGATGCAGTAGCGCTTGCCCGTCGGCGCCGGGCCGTCGTCGAAAACGTGGCCCTGGTGTGCCCCGCAGACTGCGCAGTGGACCTCGGTGCGGCGCATGAAGAGGCTGCGGTCCTCCTCGGTCTCGACGTTCTCCTCGGCCACCGGCTCCCAGAAGCTCGGCCATCCCGTCCCGGAGTCGTACTTCGCCTCCGAGCTGAACAGCGGGGTACCGCAGGCCACGCACGCGTACACGCCCTCTCCCTTGTGATCCCAGTACTCGCCCGTGAAGGCACGCTCGGTGCCCTTCATGCGGGTCACGCGGTACTGCTCGGAGGTGAGCTGATCCTGCCACTCCTCTTCAGACTTCCGTATCTTCCCTGGCGTATCTGTCATACTGGGATTCTAGCACGGCCCTCCGGGCGGGCGGTGCTATGTTGCGGACGGGGGTTCGCGGGAGATGGAATCATATGGCGGCAAGAGAGGCTGGAGACTATTCATCTCTCGGCCCCGGAACGTAGAGAATTCTCCGGCGAGCCTTGCAGAGGGGCCGGTGGCCCCCCTCCCACTCAGCCACCGACCGCGCACCATCCTAGCGAAAGTTACCGGGGCATGCTTGCGGATGTTTAGATCCCACGCAGGCGGGTATGCCCGTACAACAAGTTCGGTGGCCCACAGAGTGAGAAAACTTTGTGTTCCCCCTCCAAAGCCGCCGAGCTACCACGCGAGGCCGGGGTTTCGAAACCCCGGCCTTACCATCCACAATTCTCGTCCTTCACGCCACCTCCGACAGAATGGCTTTATGGACCTCGAAGTCTTCCTCGCCGAAGAGGACGAACCGGACGAGGCGCACGTTATCCAGGCGTTGTGTCTCCTCCACCAGAGTCTGCAGCGCCACCCTCGCGGCCTCCTCGACGGGGTAGCCGAAGATGCCGGTAGAGATCGCCGGGAAGGCGACGGATTCTATCTCGCGCTCATCGGCGAGGGCGAGCGAGTTGCGGTAGCAGCGGGCCAGGAGCTCGGCCTCGGGGCGGTCCCGGCCGTAGACGGGGCCCAGAGTGTGGATCACGTAGCGGTTCGGCAGATCGTGGCCGCCGGTGATGACGGCCTCGCCGGGGCCTATGGGAGCGAGGGGCCTTGCCTCTGCTTCGAGCCCGGGGCCCGCGGCGCGGTGGATCGCACCCGCCACCCCTCCCCCGCTGCGTAGCTCGGCGTTGGCCGCGTTGACGATCGCGGTCACGTCCTCCTGCGAGGTTATATCCCCCCTGACACACTCGACGGTTACGGCGCCAACCGTTCGTCTCACCGGCTGCTCCCTTCTTTTTCGTAGGCCGCTTCGCCCGCCCGCCAGACTGCCCCGACCGAGAGGTCGGCACCGAGCACGGCCACATCGGCGTCGTAGCCTGGGGCAAGGCGGCCCTTGCGCCTGCCCTCCCCGACGAGACGCGCGGGGGTGGTCGAGGCCATGCGGGCCGCCTCGGGGACTGTACAGCCCGTGAAGGCCAGGATGTTGCGGAAGGCCTCGCTCATGGTCAGGACGCTGCCGGCGATCGCGCCACTTCCCAACCTGGGAACGCCGCCGTCCAGGTAGACGGTCCGGGTAGCGAGGCGGTACTCGCCGTCCCCCATGCCGGCGGCGGCTATGGCGTCGCTAACGAGGCAGACGCGGTCCGGGCCAAGCGTGCGGAACGCGAGGGCGACCATCTCCGGGTGGACGTGGAGCCCATCGGCTATGAGGCCGCAGACGACCCTCGGGTGGGCGAAGGCGGCACCGGGGAGACCAGGCTCTCTGTGGTGCATGGCGCTCATGGCGTTGAAGAGGTGGGTGATA
>DASTQK010000151.1:0-7464 GCA_035761765.1 Rubrobacteraceae bacterium | reverse complement strand
TCTTGTTCAGGCACAGGATGGTCTTCTTCTCTGCGGACCCGTTGGTGCCGTCCACACTCTGCGCGAGGGTACTCCTCACGGCCCGGATCTCATCCTCCAGCTCGGCGCTACTGGCGTCAGCGCACAGCACCCTCACGTTCGCGTCGTCGGCGGCCTCGAGGGTAGAGGCGAAGGAGTGGACGAGTTGCGTGGGGAGCTTCCTTATGAACCCGACGGTATCCGTGACGACGAAGTCCGGCCGCGCCCCGACTTCTTCTCCGTCTTTGCTCGTCCCTTCGACGCGGCGCGTGGTGGTCTCGAGGGTCTCGAAGAGCCTGTCCCTGGTAGACCTGGTAGCTCCGCTAAGCGCGTTGAGGATGGTGGTCTTTCCGGCGTTCGTATAGCCGACGAGCGCGACGACGGGTGGTCCCTCTCTCTTGAGTCTGGTCCCGCGCACGGCCCTGGCAGCCCTCTCCTCATCGAGCTTGCCGTTTATGGTCTGCATGCGCCGGCGTATGGCCCGCCTGTCGTACTCGAGCTGCTGCTCGCCAGGTCCTCTGGCCAGCACCGTCCCACCCCCGAGACGGCTGAGCTCCGGGTTCCTTCCCTTGACCCTGGGTAGCCGGTACTCCAGGTCGGCGAGCTCCACCTCGAGGCGGCTCGCCGCGTCCCTCGCGTGCGCCTCGAAGATGCGGATGATGAGCTCCGTCCTGTCCACGACCGTCGCACCCGCAGCCCTCTCGAGAACCCGCGCCTGCGAGGCCGTGAGCTCGTCGTCGGTGACTACGAACCTCGCGCCAACTTCGGCCACGACCTCGCGCAGCTCCTCGCGCTTGCCGCGCCCGAGATAACCCGTCCCGTCGAGCCTGCTCTGCTCCAGGACGCCCGCTACCTCCATGCCGAGCGTCGTCGCGAGCCGACCCAGCTCCTCGACGTAGCGCCCCTCCCCCGCTCCAACCAGCACAGCTCTTTCTTCGCTCATGCCCTTATTCTATCATGCATAGTATTTATATCTCTATAATCCTCGACGACGGTTATGGGGGTGCGGCCATCGAGGGTGCGGGCGAGCTTGTCGAACCAGCGTCTCTGGCGGCGAGCGAGTTGTTTGGTACGGGTTTCTATGCGTGTCGTGGCCTCTTCGATAGTGAGAAGGCCCGAGAGGTGTTCGAGAAGCTCGCGCACGCCGATTGCGTCTGCGACCGGGGCTGCAAGGTGAGTACCGGCGGCCTGCATCTCTGCGAGGCGAGCGGCTTCCTGGAGGCCGGCTTTCGCCAAACGCTCGGAGCGCCTCCGGATGGCTTTATCGAGGGCGAGGGTATCGGGGCGGAGGTAGATCAGGGCCGTCTCGTAGCGCAGCTCGCCGTCCCAGATCGAACGCCGCCGCCGGGCGCCGGCCAGCGCGAGCTCCTTCTCGCGCGCGGCGCGGCGCGGGTTTGTGGCGCCCGCGGTGAGGCTCTCGGCGAGCCGCCTCGTGGCTGCGTCCACTTGCGGCGCGAGGGGGATGTCGAGGAGGATCGCGTTGAGGTACATGCCGGTACCGGCATCCAGGACGAACGGCGCCTTTGTCGTACGCGCTATTATCTCCTCCGCCCTCACTCTGTGGCTGGCTACGCTCCACTCCTCACTCACCGATACGATGCCTGTGAGCTCCGCGGGGCGCCGGCGCGCCTGGTTGGTGATACCGGGTATCTCGCGGTAGACCTGCATGGAGTCGACGACGAGCGTGGGAACGAACGCCGCGTGCTCCTCGCTCAGCCTGTCGGCAAAGGCGTCGGCGAGCTCGCTCTTGCCGCTCGCCGTCGGCCCGCACACCACAAGGGCTTTGTTGTTGGCTTCCAGAGCTCGGCCCTCAGCTATCAGCCCTGTGTCCCGACGCTCTCTGCGTAGAGCACGTGCGGGCCTGCGGACTCTATCCTCGTCTCGACGTACTCTCCGGGCTTCGCTTCCGTCCGGACGTGGACGGCGTGGCCGCTCCAGGTCTCGCCTATGGCTTTGCCGTCTTCTGTGCTCCCGTGGCGGATGTAGACGTCTTCGAGGCTTCCTACCTTGCGCTGGTTGCGGGCGAAGGCGTTCTGCTCGATTGCCCGCAAGACCTCGAGGAAGCGGCGCTGCACTACCTTCGGGTCCACTACGCCGCCGAGCTTTGCGGCCTCGGTGCCCTTTCTGGGGGAGAACTTGAAGATGTAGGCGGAATCGAAAGCGCAGTCCTCCACCAGCTTCAGGGTCTGCTCGTGATCCTCCTCCGTCTCGCCTGGGTGCCCTACTATTATGTCGGTGCTGAGAGTCCCGTCGGGGACCGCCTCGCGGAAGACTTCGATCTTTCGCCTGTACCTCTCCGCTTTGTAGCCGCGGTGCATTACCTTAAGCATCCTGTCCGATCCCGACTGCACCGGCAGATGCAGCCTCTTGACTATCGTGTCCTGCGAGCCGATCAAACGCAGCGTCCTGTCTTCCATGTTGGAGGGATGGCTGGTGGTGAACCACACCCGCGGCGCTACGTCCGCTACCCGCTCGAGAAGGTCGCAGAACCGCTTTCCTTCATGCCTCCAGGCGTCGACCGTCTGACCGAGTAGCGTCACGTACCCGGTCCCGCTCGCCACAAGGCGCTCGACCTCGGCCACGACGTTATCTAGCGGCCTGCACACCATCCGGCCCCTGACGGAAGGCACGATGCAGTAGCTGCACTGGTAGTTGCAGCCGGTCATGATCGTCACGAACGCGCTGTGCTCTCCTACGGTTCCCGGGAGATCCGGCGTATAAGTTTCGCGCATTGTCGGCAAGCCAACGAACTCGGCCAGCTCGTATGTATTGTGGGTGCCCAGGACGAGGTCTATGGCGTACTGGCGCTGGAGGGTGGTGGACTCGCTCGAGGCGCCGATGCAGCCGGTGAGAGCTACCTTCTTGACGCGGCCCTCGCGCCTGAGGCGGTTCAGCTCTCCGAGGTGGCCGCGGACGCGGTCGACGGCGTTCTCGCGCACGTAGCAGGTGTTGAGGATCACGAGGTCCGCCTCTTCGTAGGAGTGGACCTCGGCGTATCCGGCGTCCAGGATCATACGCCGCATCCGGTCCGAGTCGTGGACGTTCATCTGGCAGCCGAAGGTGCGGATGCAGGCGGTGGGGCCCCTCGAGATGCGGACCGGGGTAGTGATCCGCGGCGCCTGGGATGTCTCACTCATAGTCTTCCTCCGGCTCGTAGACTCTGGCTCTCAGGGAGATCTCCCCGGGACGGCTCTCGAGCCTGAGGTTCTCCAGCTCGAGGTAGCTCGCCCTCGCCGCCCGCCTTAGTATATCCGCGATCGCACCTCTCTCCTCCTCACCCAGGGCGAGCAAGGGTCCATCCCCAATAACTCCGTGCGCCTCACGCTCCTTCGCCAGTGCGCTCCCGCCCGGCGCCTCCAAGGCATCGAGCGGCCTCACCTGCCCGCGCCAGACCCTCTGCGCCGTACGCAGCGAGATATCCAGACCCAGCTCCTCCGCAGCCGCCCGCAGCTCGGAGCCAAGCTCCGCTGATGGTATTATGCGGTTACGGAGCAGGGTAGCGAGGATACGGGCCGGGGAGCCGAGGTAGATAGCGGGTCCGCTCTTCTTTGCGAAGCTCTGGAGGGTAGCTTTGAGGTTGGAGCGGGAGGGACGCGAGTCGGACTGGAGGGCGCGCTCCGGCAGGATCTGGGTATCGAAGGTCGTCTTTATCGCGGTCGGGGATGAGGTAGAGAGCAGCTGGGTGCTCACGGCTGCGTTCTTCAGGTAGTAGAGGGAGAGACCCGCGCCGTGAGGGGCGGGATCTTCGGGGACGGGGCGCAGGTGGCGGCTGGTCACGCCGGGCTCGAAGATAAGGTCCCGGTGCGTCTCGGGGACGCCGGTGCCGTCGTCGATAACGGTAAGCGTGCGGTAGCGGCGGGATCTCAAGGTCGAGGCGACCAGGATGTTGCGCGCGCCGGCGTCGCGGGCGTTGCGCACGAGTTCGGCGAGGGCGTCCTCGACGTAGCGCAAACGGGAGGGGTTGCGGCGAGCGCCCTCCTGGCCCGCAAGACGGGCGAAGCCCGAGCCGAGGTCGCGGTAAGGGCCCTCCAAGCCTCTAGCGCGCCACCTCGCTCACCCGGCTCTCGCGGATCACGGTCACCCTGATCTGGCCCGGGTACTCCAGGTCGCTCTCTATCTGCTTGGAGATGTCGTAGGCCAGCTTGGCCGCTACGCGGTCGTCCACCTCCGAGGGCTGGACCATCACCCGTATCTCACGCCCAGCCTGGATGGCGTAGGCCTTGTCCACGCCGCGGTGGCCGAGGGCGATGTCCTCGAGGGAGCGCAAACGCTCGAGGTAGAGCTCCGTCGTCTCGCGCCGGGCGCCGGGGCGAGCGGCCGAGACCGCGTCGGCGGTTGCCACGAGGACGTCCTCGACGGTCTCCATCTCGACCTCGTGGTGGTGGGCGGAGATAGCGCGGACCACCTCATCGGACTCGCCGCTCTTCTTCGCGAAGCGGCCACCGATCAGGGCGTGGGTCCCCTCGACCTCGTGGTCTATCGCCTTGCCGACGTCGTGTAGCAGGGCGGCGCGGCGCGCGAGCTTCACGTTCGCGCCCAGCTCCTGGGCCATCATGCCGCACAGGTTCGCGACCTCCACCGAGTGGGCGAGCACGTTCTGGCCGTAGGAGGTGCGGTATTTGAGGGCGCCGAGGAGCCGCAGCAGGTCACCGTGCATCCCGCCGGATATCTTCGCGTCGTAGAGCGCCTGGCGCCCTGCGGCCTTCATCTCCTTCTCGACGTCCTTTCTCGCCTTGGCGACGATCTGCTCTATGCGTCCCGGGTGGATCCTGCCGTCCTGCACCAGCCTCTCCATGGAGAGGCGCGCGATCTCCCGCCTCACGGGGTCGAAGCACGAGATGACCACGGTCTCCGGGGTGTCGTCGATGATGACGTCGACGCCCGTAGCTGCCTCGAAGGCCCGGATGTTGCGGCCCTCGCGGCCAATGACGCGGCCCTTCATGTCGTCAGAGGGGAGCGCTATGGCCTTGACCGTGGACTCGGAGGTCAGGTCGGAGGCGAGCCGCTCCATGGTCGTGGAGATTAGCCTGCGCGCCTCGGCGTCCGCTCTCTCCTCGGCCTCCATGGTCCGCTCGAGCACGAGGCGCCCGAGCCGGCCCTCCAGCTCGCTCTCGAGACCGGCGAAGAGCCTGCGCTCGGCCTCCTCCCTGGTGAGGCTGGATATCTCCTCCAGGGCGCGAAGCTGCTCGACCTCTCGCGCCTTGAGCTCCTCCTCGCGGCCCCGGAGCGCCTCCTCAAACTCCGCGAGGCGGCGCCGGCGCTCGTCGAGCTCTCCCTCCCGCCGGTCGAGGGCGGTGTCCCGGTTATCCAGCCTCTCCTCGACGCGTGCTATCTCCGCCCGCCTCGCGCGCACCTCGGCCTCGGCGTCGTCTTTGATCCTAAGGGCCGCCTCTTTGGCCTCGAGCTCCGCTTCGCGTCTCTTTTGCTCGGCGGCGCGGTCGGCGTCCTCGATGATCGAGCGCGCGTCCGCCCTGGCCTCCGCCTGGCGGCTCCCTACTCTCGACCTGTAAATCAGATATCCCGAGACCGCACCGACGGTGAGCCCGACCGCCAGCCCCAGGACCAGTAAAAGAATGTTCACGGGTTTTCCTCCACCGGACCGCCACAGGCAGCCCGCACTCTCATGCTCGCCTGACCTTTAGTCGGCTCCCCGAGCCCCGCGGTACTCGCGGGCTACCTCTGCGCAGACCTCCGCGGAGTACCCCCGGCGCATCAAGAAGCCGTAGACCCTGCGCGCTTCGGCGTCGGATCCTTCCCTATTATACCGCCGCGCAGCCAGCGAGCGAGCCTCCTCTAACTCGCTCCTCTGCGCGAACTCGTCATCCACGACTCCCTGCGCCAGCTCTGCATCCACGCCGCTGCGCCTGAGCTCGCCCAGGACACGCCTGGGACCGTACCTGCGCGCTTTCTCGCGCGCCGCAGCGCGGGCGAACTCCTCGTCGTCGAGATACCCAAGCTCCTCGAGGCGCCCGATCACCCCCTCGACACTCTCCTCTGCGTAGCCGTAGCGCCGCAGCCGCTCGCGCACCTCCCCGCGCGAGCGGGCACGGTAGCCGAGGAAGTGGAGCGCACGGTTCATGGCGAGCGCCCGCTCCCCCGCCACTCGCACCTCTTCCAGCTCCTCGAGACGAAGCGCGACCCCCTCCCGGAGGCCGCGCTCGACTGCGACGTCTGCGTCTATCTCCGCCCAGAACTCACCGTCTACCCAGATCCTGGCCCTCCCCCGCCGCTCGCGCAAACTCGTTATCTCGGGCACAGGGCCGAAGGCCTAGAAGACCTGCGGGGCCGGTTCCTCTACCGGCAGCTCGGCGCCTTCCTCTTCCAGGGGAGCCTGATTGTTCAAACCAAGCCTCTCGTAGATGTCGTCGAGGATGCGCTCGCGCACGTCGTCGTTCGCCCTGAGAAACTGCCTGGCGTTCTCGCGCCCCTGGCCCAACCTCTCGTCGCCGTAGGCGAACCACGCGCCGGACTTCTGGATCACACCGTTCTCGATGCCGATGTCCAGAAGACTCCCCTCCCTGGAGATGCCCTCCCCGTACATCACGTCGAACTCCACCGTCTTGAACGGCGGCGCTACCTTGTTCTTGACGATCTTGACCCGCGTCTGGTTGCCAACCGTGTCGTTGCCCGCCTTCAAGGCCCCGATGCGCCGGATGTCCAGCCGCACGCTGGAGTAGAACTTGAGCGCCCGCCCACCAGGCGTGGTCTCGGGTGAGCCGAACATTACCCCGATCTTCTCCCTGAGCTGGTTGATGAAGATCGCCGTCGTCCCGGATCTCGATAGAGAACCCGATAGCTTCCTTAATGCCTGACTCATGAGCCGCGCCTGAAGCCCGACGTGAGAGTCTCCCATCTCACCCTCTATCTCAGCTCTAGGGACGAGGGCTGCTACAGAGTCGATAACGACGATATCGAGAGCGCCGCTACGGACGAGGGTATCAGCTATCTCGAGGGCCTGTTCGCCGTTATCTGGCTGGGAGAAGTAGAGGTTCTCGAGATCGACGCCGATAGCCTGAGCGTAGGTCGGGTCGAGGGCATGTTCGGCATCGATGAAGGCGGCGAGTCCGCCGGCCTTCTGGGCCTCTGCGATTATATGGAGGGCCAGGGTTGTCTTGCCGCTGGACTCTGGGCCGAAGATCTCGACGATACGGCCGCGAGGAACGCCGCCGACGCCCAGAGCCAGGTCGAGAGCCAGGGCGCCGGTGGGGATCGAAGCCACCCTCTGGGGCTCCTCGTCGCCCATGCGCATGATCGAACCCTTCCCGAACTGCCGCTCTATCTGCGAAACGGCGGCGTCTATGGCCTTGGTCTTGTCCAATGCATCCTCCAAAGCGAGACCGTGAGTTTTAGGTCGCTAATTATCGGCATCTACCGCCACGGATTATACTGTAGGGGGTGTACGCTCCCAAGAGCGCACTTGCTGCTCTTTTGACTTCAGGTCGCCGT
>DASTQK010000150.1:0-5084 GCA_035761765.1 Rubrobacteraceae bacterium | reverse complement strand
CGAGGACGGCCCGGAGAGCGCAGAAGAGCAGCACCGGCTTGACGCACCGAGCGGGGAGTCCAAGCGCCGGAGACTGGAGCACTGATCGAGAACGCACCAGGCCGGAAGATATGCTCGGCAAGCACCCGAGCTCATAACCCTGACCGCAGCGCGGCAAGAGTTCGTGCGCCCGTATCGCTGTGGCGAATTGATCGGGGTACGTGCGATCAAGCATACTGAGTCGTGGACTCGTCTGCCCGCCAAGCTTCTCCCGCGATAAAGCTGCTCAACCGCTCCCTGAAGTCGGCCAGAAGGGGGCCGCGCGTACTCCGTGGGGACGGGAGAAGCAGGAGAGCGGAGGTCTGTATGTGGCAGAGTTTATATCGCCCTACGGCTTCAGGCGTTAACATGTAAAGCAAGGCGCCGGCGACGCAGGAGGGACGGATGAACGTTCTCATCAGCGGGGCGACGGGCTCCTTCGGCTCGGCTCTCATCCCGGCCCTCGAGGCCGAAGGCCACCAGGTAACCCCACTAACCCGGTCGCCCGGATCGGAAGACGAGATCGGCTGGGACCCATTGGCGGGCGAGATAGATACCGCGCGCCTCGAGGGGCACGACGCGGTGGTCCACCTCGCGGGTGAGACCCTTACCGAGGTGCCCTGGACCTCGGAGAAGAAGGCCCGCATCATGAACAGTCGGGCAGCTGGAACACGCCTGCTCTCCGAGTCGATCGCCAAACTCTCCGAGCCGCCCGGAGTGATGGTGTCCGCCTCGGGCGTCAACTTCTACGGGAGCCGGGGAGACGCACTCCTGCGCGAGGACAGCGGGCTCGGGAGCGGCTTCCTCTCCCGGGTGTGCCGAGAGTGGGAGCAGGCGGCGGACCCGGCGCGGGAAGCCGGCATCCGGGTCGTGCACCCCAGGTTCGGAATCGTGTTCCCCCAAGGGTTTTCCCTCAACCTCTCGGGTCTTGAAGTGAGGGTCAGACATCCCAGGTTCGAGATATCGCTCGGCGCAGGAGGCCGGACGCTTACCAGGCTTCCGGTCTACAGGCTGACCGGGGGAGGTTGGATCGGGTCGGGCGAGCAGTACTGGAGCTGGAGCGTCATCGACGAGGTGGTGGGCGTGATTCTCCACGCCCTCGCGACCGACTCTCTGGAGGGTCCGGTAAACGCGGTGCCGAACCCGGTGACCGCCCGGGATTATGCAGTGACCCTGAATCGCATCTTGAACCGTCCGACCGTCTTCCCGCTCCCCGCTCCCGTGGCTCGGATGGTCCTCGGGGAGTTCGCAGACGAGATGCTCCTGGCCAGTATCCGGGCCGATTCCACCAAACTTAGAGAATCGGGCTACGAGTTCCGGTATCCCGAGCTCGAGGGCGCCCTGCGGCACCTGCTCGGGAGGTAGTTAGGAGATGATCCGAACGGGCGCTGCGGGCAAGAACAGGACCTTCGTTTCACCCCTGTCGAGGCTCTTTAGCTGAGGATCTCCGCCCTGAATCCCGCCTCGCGGAGTAACTCCCGGGCCAGCTGAGCTGCCTCCGCGTCCACCGTCAAGACCAGGGCGGCGCGTTCGGTGTTGGAGTGGCGGACGTAGAGGTCGAGGATATTTATGTTGTTCGAGCCCATAAGGGTCGTTACCTCGGCGAAGACGCCCGGCCTGTTCTCCACGGGGACGGCGAGCTCCGCGTTCTCGCCGCTCTTCTCGACGAGGATGCCGCCGAGGGCGTCGTAGGCCTCGCGGGCCTGCAAAAAGCGCTGCTCCATAGCCTCGCGGTCTTTGATCTCGCTTCCCAGCTGGGCCATGGCCCCCGCGAACGCCCCGAGCGCCTCTCCCAAGGCCGGTGCGTTCTCCGCCAGGATATCCGACCACAGCGCGGGGTTGGACGCCCCGACCCGGGTCAGGTCCCTGAACGAGGGCCCGGCGAACGAGAGCGCCTCGGGGGAGATGTCCGAGGCGACCTTGAGGAGCGCCGCCGCCATGAGGTGCGGCAGGTGCGAGAGGGCGGCCATGAGGAGGTCGTGCTTCTCCGGGTCCACCGCCGTCGGGAGCGCTCCGAGGTCCCTGACGAACCCGGAGACCTCGCGGTAAGCGCCGGGGTCGGTCCTGTCTGTGGGGGTGAGGAAGTAGCGGGCCCCCCTGAAGAGGTCGGCCCTCGCGTGCGCGACCCCTGAGAGCTGGCTTCCCGCCATGGGATGCCCGCCTACGAAGCGCAGGTCGTGTTCCTCCGCCTCGCGCACGACGGCCATCTTGGTGCTCGCGACGTCGGTAACGAGCGCGTCGGTCGGCAGGAGCTCGGCGACGAGGTCGGTGACCTTCGAGATCGGGGCTGCCAGCACGACGAGGTCGGCGCCGCGCACCTCCTTGAGGGTCGAGGGCCGGTCGATGGCGCCCGAAGAGGCGGCCTCATCCAGAACCTCCGGTCTGTCTACGCCTATGACGTCCCACCCGGCACCGCGGGCTGCGAGGCCGACGGAGCCCCCGATCAAGCCCACCCCCACTATCCCCAGCGTACGGCTCACTAGAGCGCCCCTATCACCCGGTCGTTCTCACCCGAGTCGCCGATAGTAACCCGGCTCCAGCCAGGGTATCCGAGCGCCTCGCCCTCCCGCACCAGTACCCCGGCCCTCTCGAAGACCTCGGAACCCGCCTCGACCAGCACGAAGTTGCCCTGCGAGGGGATGTAGTTCAGTTTCGCGGTCCGGAACGCTCTCTGCACGCGCTCGCGCTCCCGGACGACGAACTCGGCCCTGCTCCTTATCTTGTCGCGGGCGCGCATCGAGGCCGCAGCGGCGACCTGGGCTGCGAGGTTTACGGAGAACGGGAACCGGACCCTCTCGACGTAGTCGGCTACTTTGGGGGATGCTATCCCGTAGCCGGCCCTGAACCCTGCGAGCCCGTGCGCCTTGGAGAAAGTGCGCACGCAGACTACGTTCTCCTTCGCCAGCGCGAGCTCGTGCGAGCCGAAGTAGGCCGGGTCGGAGACGAACTCCTGATAAGCTTCGTCCAGGATCAGGAAGACCTGGTTGGGAAGCGCGTCCGCGAGAGAGCGAACCTCCTCCAGGTTCAGGTGCGTTCCCGTGGGGTTATTGGGGTTGGAGAGGATTACGGCCCGCGTCTTGTCGGTGACGGCGGAGAGGAGGGCCTCGGGCTTCGCCGCGTGCCGTTCCGTGAGCGGAACCTTCTGCGGCGAGAGCCCAAGCGTTACTCCTATCGACACGTACAGGCCGAAGGAGGGCCAGGGGAAGACGACCTCGCCGGGCCGCTCGACGAGCTGGAGGAGGTTGAGCAGCACCTCGCTGGAGCCGTTACCCACCAGCACGTTAGAACCGGGGTCGGTGCCGGGGTTAGCGGACGCCACAGCCTCGCGCAGGGCCCTGGCGTGACGGTCGGGGTAGCGGTTGGCGCGGGGGAGGGCTTCGGCGAGCGCGGTCTCGGCCTCCGGGAGCGGGCCGAAGGAGAGCTCGTTCGAGGTCAGCTTTACGAAGCCGTCCGATCCACGTTCGGCCGCAGCCTCCTGCGACATGCGCGGGGGTCTATACGGGGCCAGGGGATCGAGCTCGGGTCTGAAGTGCATAGCCATCAGCTCTCAGCGGTCAGCTTCCTTTCTTGCCGGCATCGCCGCTAAAGACTATTCTCCTTTATTGCGGCTTTCAACGAGGCGCGGTATGGCGCTCTGGGATCGGAGTCCTTGAGATTTGCTGACTGCTGAGAGCTTCCCTGATAGAATCGCAGGTCCTATGGAAGATGCGGCGTTGCAAGCGCGGGTACGGGAGCTCAGAGAGCGGGTCGACGAGGTCGACTCGGAGCTCATCCGTGCACTCAACCAGCGAGCACGCATCGTGCAGGAGATCATGGCGCTCAAAGCGGAGAGCGGGGCTCCCCTCTACGATCCGAAGCGTGAAGAGGAGATCCTGCGGCGGGTCGTGGAGATGAACGACGGTCCCATCTACGACTCCTCCATACGCGACATCTTCGAGCTCATTCTGCACCGCATCAGGGACCTAGAGATCCAACGCGGGGAGTTTTCCAGGTAGAGATGGACGTTTCAGGGAGCGTAAAGACAGACGTAAAGACCGCCAACGGCATGATGGTCCCCGGGACGTTCCGGGTTATAGCCGGCCCCTGCACGGTCGAGAGCTACGAGCAGTTTCTGGCCGGGGCGAAGGCCGTGAAGCAGGCGGGTTTCTCCTACGTCCGCGGCGGCGCCTTCAAGCCCCGTACCTCCCCCTACTCCTTCCAGGGTCTCGGCGAGGAGGGCCTGAAGATAATGGCCGAGGTGGCCGGGCCTCTGGGGCTGAAGATCGTAACGGAGGTTATGGACCCCTACGACATAGAGATGGTCATGGAGTACGCCGACATACTCCAGATCGGGGCCCGCAACATGGCTAACTTCTCCCTGCTGAAGCGCGTCGGAGCCGCGATAGCCGGCACGGACCACGGGGTCGTCCTCAAGCGAGGACTCTCGGCGACGGTCGAGGAGTGGCTGCTGGCGGCAGAGTACGTGACCTCTTCGGGTGGGGACAACGTGATCCTGTGCGAGCGGGGCATCCGAACGTTCGAGACCTCTACGCGCTTCACGCTGGACCTCTCTGCGGTCATCGTCGCCAAGAGGCTCACCGACCTGCCCGTGATCGTGGACCCCTCGCACGCCGCGGGGCGCCGCGACCTGGTCGTCCCCCTCTCCAAAGCCGCGGTCGCGGCCGAGGCCGATGGCCTGATGGTCGAGAGCCACCACGACCCGCGCGAGGCTTTGTGCGATGGGGAGCAGGCGCTGCCGGTGGGGGCGTTGCTCGGCCTCAAGGACGTCCTTCGACCCTTCGCCAGCGCCATGGGCCGGGAGGTCATCTAGTCTCGGCGCGGTTGGCTGGAGGGCGAGCGTGAACCTTCTCGGGGGGAGGTTCGTACTCGTGCGCGAGATCGGCTCGGGTGGCATGTCCACCGTCTTTCTCGGGCGCGACGAGGTCCTCGACCGGCCCGTCGCCGTCAAGATCCTGCGCTCCGACCTGGAGGGCTCGGACGTGAGCGCCCGCTTCAGGCGCGAGGGGCGTACCGCGGCCAGGCTCTCGCACCCCAACATAGTCCAGGTCTACGACGCCGGAGAGGAC
>DASTQK010000149.1:0-7367 GCA_035761765.1 Rubrobacteraceae bacterium | reverse complement strand
GGTCCGCGAGTACGAGAAGCGGAACAAGAACCGCGACACCCTGATCGAGCAGCTCGACCGCAAGTTGAAGGCCGCCTCCGCCTAAGAGCGGCTTACCGGCAGAACCGATGAGGGCCGGGGACAATCCCCGGCCCTCTCGCTCTATGCGCATCCTCCCCGGGCTACTTGAGCAGGTCCTTCAGGTGGCCCTTTTTCTCTTTCATGGTGCCCCGGCGCTGGTCCGTGCGTCCTTCGGACTTCTTTGCCCGGTCACCGCTCAGAGCCCCGGCCGCCTCTTTCACGCGGCCTTTGGCCTTGTCCAGAGCACCTTCCTGTCTGTCCTCACGCCCGGTCTTGCGCCGCCTACTCATAGGTTTCTCCTCATCCTCGGGCTGCCTGCTAGTTCATACCTCACCCGGACGGGGACTAAACTCGGGGCTCCTATCCGCTCTCGCCCGAGTGGTGCGGTCGGCCCGAGAGGTCGGCGTCGCGCGCACCTGCATCGCGGCCCCTGGCTTCCTGCAGCGCCGCCCACACCCGCATCGGGGAGGCCGGCATATCTATATGGGTGACTCCCTCGTGGGAGAGCGCGTCGATTACCGCGTTTATAACGGCGGGCTGGGCCGCGATGGCGCCCGATTCTCCTATGCCCTTGACGCCCATCGGGTTGGTCGGGGAAGGGACCTCCGTCCGGTCGAGGGTGAAGTTCGGCACCTCGGGGGCGCCGGGCACCAGGTAGTCAACCATCGAGCCCGTGACCAGGTTGCCGTCCTCGTCGTAGACCGCCTCCTCGTAGAGCGCCTGCGCTATGCCCTGCGTGATCCCGCCGTGCAGCTGGCCGTCAACTATCGCCGGGTTGACCACGGGTCCGCAGTCATCCACCGCCACGTACTTCGGGATGGTGACCATCCCGGTCTCCGTATCTACCTCGACGACGCAGACGTGCGTCCCGTAGGGCCAGGTGAAGTTCGGCGGGTCGTAGACCTGGTCCGCGCTCAAGAGAGGCTCCATCCCCTCGGGCAGATCGCTCGCCAGGTAGGCTGCTCCTGCGACGTCCTGTATGGTGACGTTCTGGTCAGGGGAGCCGGCAACCGAGAAGCGCCCGCCTTCGAACTCGATGTCGCCCTCGGCTGCCTCCAGCATGTGCGCCGCTATCTTCTTGCCTTTCTCCACGACCTTGCCACAGGCCAGAGAGACGGCTACACCCCCGACGGGGAGGCTCCTCGAGCCGTAGGTGTCGCGCCCGTAAGGGGCTATGGCCGTGTCGCTGTGCAGCACCTCGATGTCTTCTAGGTCCACGCCGAGGGCGTCGGCGGCTATCTGGGACCAGGAGGTGACGTGGCCCTGGCCGTGGGGGGAGGTTCCGGTGACCACCTCCACCTTGCCGCTGGCCAGCATCCTCACCTCCGCGGCCTCCCAGCCGCCGCTCTGGAGGCGGACGCCGGCCGCGACCTTTGATGGGGAGAGGCCCCCGCTCTCGGTGAAGTTTCCGATACCGATCCCCAGCTGCACCGGGTCGCCCGACTCGCGGCGGCGGCGTTGCTCGGCACGCAGCTCCTCGTAGTCCGCGAGCTCAAGGGCTTTGCGCATGCAGGTCTCGTAGTCCCCCGAGTCGTACATCACGCCAGCGGGGGTCATGGTCGGCTCTTCGAAAGGTGGCATCAGGTTCTTCAATCGTAGCTCCGCCGGGTCCATCTCCAGCTCGCGGGCGAGGTCGTCCATTATCCGCTCGTGGGCATAGGCGGCTTCGGAGCGTCCGGCGCCGCGGTAGGCGTCGGTCGGGGTCAGGTTGGTAAAGGCACCGGTGCACTCGAAGGAGTAGGCGTCGAAGGTGTAGAGGCCGGGGAAGGTAAAGGCGCCGAGGACCGCGATGCCGGGGGTGAGGAGCTGGAGGTAGGCCCCCATATCGGCGAGGAGCTTCACGCGCATGCCGAGGATCTTGCCGTCGCGATTGGCGGCCAGCTCTATGCGCTGTACCTGCCCGCGGCCGTGGATGGTCGCCAGGTGGTGCTCGGAGCGGTTTTCGATCCACTTGATGGGCACGCCGAGCTTGCGCGCGAGCGCGAGCGCCAGAGCCTCCTCCGCGTACACGTTCAGCTTCGAGCCGAAGCCTCCGCCCACGTCAGGCGCCACGACGCGGAGCTTCAGGTCGGAGACGTTGCACATCAGGGAGAGGATATCCTTGACGAAATGGGGGACCTGGGTCGAGGAGTACAGGGTGAAGGCACCGGTCGCTGGGTCGGGGTTCACGACCACGCCCCGCGTCTCGATGGGGCTCGGGATCAGGCGCTGCTGGATGTAGCGCCCGCTCACCACGACGTCCGCGTTCTCGAAGGCCTCGTCTATGTCTCCAGTATCGAGCGTCCAGGTGTAGCACTCGTTGGTCCCGAACTCCTCGTGGACGAGAGGGGCCCCAACTTCGAGCGCGGCCTCGACGTCTACCACAGCAGTCAGCGGCTCGTATTCCACCTCGATGAACTCGAGGGCATCCTGAGCCCTGTAGCGGTCGGTCGCCACCACCACCGCCACCGCGTCGCCGGCGTAGTTGACCTCGTCCTTGGCCAGCGGCCAGTGGTCGGGGATCTTTATGTCCTCTGTCACGGGCCAGCCGCAGGGAACCCCTATGGCCCATTCGTCAGCCAGGTCCTCTCCGGTGAAGGCCGCGACGACCCCGGGCCGGTTCTTCGCCTCCGAGACGTCTATAGAGGTTATCTTCGCGTGGGCGAAGGGGCTGCGCAGGAGGGCCATGTGCAGCGTTCCAGGCAGCCGAATCTCGTCCGTGAACGTCGTGTGGCCCGTGAGGAGCGCCGGGTCCTCTTTGCGCGGAACGCTGTTCCCCATGTACCGTCGAGCGGTCTCCGTCATGCCGGCCTCCTTCGTTGCACATTTCTTCCAGTGAACGCCTCTCTAACGCAGGGTATCTACTCCAGCTCCACGATGTCCTGGCCCGCGTCCACGGCCTCCTCGTTCTCGACGAGGAACTTCGAGATGGTGCCGTCGTCTTCGGCCTTCACCTCGTGGAAGGACTTCATCACCTCGATAAGGCCCACGGTGTCCCCGGCCGAGACGCTCTCGCCCTCCTCGACGTAGAAATCACTCTCAGGGTCGGGACGGCGGTAGAAGGTGCCCGGCATCTGCGCCTTTACGGTCTTCTTGTCGGCCAATTCCAGCTCCTTTAAGAGATCTTCTGCTGCGCCCGACCGAGGGGCCGGATCTCGATGCCGTTCTCGTCCAGCTTCCTCACGATTGCCTCGGCCAGCCTCACGGCTCCCGGGGTGTCGCCGTGGACGCAGACGGAGTCGGCGCCTACCTCTATGTCGTTCCCGCTCTCCGCCGTGACCTTGCCTTCACTCACGGCCCGCACCACCCGGTCGCCGACCTCCTCGGGATCCAGCTCCTCGGTGACGGCGCGGGTGAAGACGATCTGAGCGTCGTCGTTGTAAGCGCGATCGGCGTAGAACTCGGCGACGACCGGCTGGTCCAGCTTACGAGCGAGCTCGTAGGTCATGGAGGATTGCATGCAGAAAAGGTGGAGGCCCGGATCGACGCGCTGTATCGCCTCGATGATCGCACGCGAGAGCTCCTCGTCGCGCGCGGCGACCATGTAGAGGGCCCCATGCGGCTTTACGTGCTGAACCTCCATGTCATAGTAGCGCGCGAACTCCCGCAAGGCCCCGAGCTGGTAGAGCAACTCGTCGTGCACCTCCTCTGGCGACATCTGGATCTCGCGCCGCCCGAAGCCCACCAGGTCCCTGTAGCCCGAGTGGATGCCGACGGCCACCCCGTTCTCCTTCGCGAGCGCGACGGTCTTGCGCATGACGTGCGGGTCGCCGCCGTGGAAGCCGCCAGCGACGTTGGCCGAGGAGATGTAGCGCATCATCTCCTCGTCGAAGCCCATCTTCCAGGGGCCAAAGCTCTCCCCCATGTCGCAGTTCAGGTCGATTCTCATGACGCCTCCCTTCGGTCGGCGGCTATCAGTCCTCAGTCGACGTTTCGTGAGATGGCTTCCGGCACAGACGGTCTCGACGGGTGGCATGAAGATAGCCGGGGACGACTCACGTTAGCGAGCCTTTGATCTCTTCCAGCTGCTCGCGCCTCTCTCTGCGGGCCTTCAGCGCTTCGTCCAGGTCCACGGAGCGGAAACGGGTCTTGTCGTTCGTCTTGGTCTGGGCGAGCTTGTCGCGGTCGGCGCTTATTACGGTCCCGATGGTCGCGTAGCCGCCGCCGGTCACGGCGTCGTTCATCAGCACGATGGGCTCGACCCCGCCCGGCACCTGGATAGAGCCAATGGGGTAGCCGAAGTCTACGACGTTGGCCGGGTCGCTCCCCGCCCCTGCTGGCTGCTCGCGCTCGACGAACTTGAGCTCGCCGCCCCTGTAACGGTAGCCGACGCGGTCTGCATCGGGTGTGACGGTCCAGTTCGTGTTCAGGAACTCCTCCATGCTCTCTTCCGTAAGGCGGTAGCTGGCCAGGCCGATGATCACGCGCAGCTCCGTCTCCCTGGAGTAGGTGGGGATGTGGTCATCGTCTACCCGCTTGCCGATCTGCGCGTTGCCGTTAGTGGATTCACCGACCTTTAGCTCGTCACCTTCCTGTAAGGCTCTTCCCTCGTGGCCGCCGAGCCCGATCAGGGTGTACGTCGAGCGGCTGTGCATGAAGAGGGGGACGTCTATGCCGCCTGCTACCGCGAGGTAGGACCTCGCGCCGCTCTTGAGGTAGTCGAAGGAGAGCACGTCGCCCTCCCCCACCTCCAGCGTCTCCCACGTCGGCGCCTCCTCACCGTTTATCTTGGGCGGCATCTCGGCGCCGGTTACGGTGATGACGGCGCCCTCGGTGAACTCCAGCTCGGGGCCGAAGTAGGTGATCTCGAGGCCCGCCGCGCCTTCCTCGTTTCCTACCAGGTAATTACCGACCTGGTAGGAGAAGACGTCCATCGCCCCCGAAGGGGGCATACCGAGAGCGTATTCGCCAAAGCGGCCCGTGTCCTGGACCGTAGTAAGCAGACCCGGGCTCCTCACCCTAATCCCCATAGAGGACCCCCAGGATCTCCTCGTTGTACGCGTGCGGGTCTTCGAGCGCGCGGTCCGGGTGGAAGACGAAGTCCTTCTTCTTGTACTCGAAAGTTCCTTCCTCGACCTCGGCCTCGAACCGGTCGAACTCCTCGCGGTCTATGCGGCGGTAGTTCCAGATGTCCCCCGGTTTGGGGAACACGATGGAGTCCCGGAAGTCCGGGAGGCGCTGCTGCACGTCCAGAACCGGGACAGGCGAGCGGCCGAAGAGCTGGTAGCCGCCGGCGCCTTCTACGGAGTAGATCACCGCGAAGCCGCCCCCGAAGCCGAAGGCCCGCTCGGGAGTATAGGTGCGCGGCCTGACGTATTTGGGGACCTCTATCTGCTCCTCCGGCGGGACCAGCTGATAGCACCAGGGCAGCCCGGGCACGAACCCGATCATGGTCACCAGCCACGGCGAGCCGAGGAGCGCCTCGATAAAGTCCTCCTTCGAGTCGTAGCCGTTTATTCGCGCCGAGTACTCCAGGTCGGTGGAATCCGGGTCCTGGTGACGGTCGCGGAAGCGCATCAGAGCCTCGTGGGTCCAGGGGTCGTCTATCATGACCGGCACGTCCACGACCCTCGTGTTTAGCTCGAAGCCGTGGATGTCGCCGACCTCCTCGTCTATCTCCCTGAGGCGGGATATCAGTTCGTCCGGATGGAGCACGTCCGGGTCTATCCGGATCATGTACGAGGCGTTGGAGGGGCAGATGTCGGTGACGCCCTCGATGTTCTCATCTCTGAGCTTGTTGGTTATCGCCATCGCCCGGAAGTTAACCCTCAGGCTCATCGCCTCGGAGAGCTCGACGAAGACGAACTCGTCCCCGCCGTAGCTGTACCGCGCCTGAGGCAGCTCGGTCTCGACGCTGCGGCCCATATATCACCCCACGTTCCCTCGACGGTGCCGGAAATACTACTAGCGCGAGAAAGCCCGGTCAATGTATGTTTAAGAAGAATCCTGGATACTAGCGGAAGGGGACCGGTTGAGGCTGGCGATGATGACCCGGGCGGCGCTCATGGCCGCGGTGACGGCGGTTGCGGCCCAGATCGCCGTCCCGATCTTCCCGGTCCCCTTCACGTTGCAGGTACTTGCTGTCGTCCTCTCAGGGCTCCTGCTCGGAGGGCGCTACGGGGCTCTGGCGCAGACCATCTACCTCCTCGTCGGAGCTATCGGCGTGCCGGTCTTCGCCGAGTTCAGGGGCGGCCTCGGCGTGCTGCTGGGCCCTACCGGAGGTTACCTCCTCTCCTACCCGGTGGCCGCCGCCGTCGCAGGACTCGCGGCTCCGGCCGCGAGGAGCGCCACCCGCCGACGGGCGTTGTTCTCCAGCTTTCTGCTCGGGTGCGTGGCGCTCGCCGTAATCTACGCCGTCGGCGCCGTCTGGCTCTCGGTGGTCACAGAGTTGCCCCTCGCGGTCGCGGTGGCGCAAGGCGTTCTCATCTTCGTACCGTTCGACCTGATCAAGGTCGCCCTCGCCGCGCTCGTCGCGGTCGCCGCGGCCCCAGCCATAGCTCCATCGCGGGTCTGAAAAAGAGCACGGGGATCGCCACACGGGTACGATGAGACCCTGCAGGTGGGGACCGAGGGAGGTTGCGACATGCTGAACAAGGTTCTGGTCGCCAATCGCGGTGAGATCGCGCTTCGCGTCATAAGGGCTTGCCAGGAGCTGGAGATTCCCACCGTGGCCGTCTACTCGGACGCCGACTCAGAGGCACTCCACGTTCGCCACGCCGACGAGATCGTGCACATCGGCCCGCCCCCGGCCGCCAAGAGCTACCTGAGCGTGGAGGCGCTTCTCGAGGCCGCCAGAGAGACCGGGGCGGAGGCCATCCACCCCGGCTACGGCTTCCTCGCCGAGAACGCGTCCTTTGCGGCGGCCTGCGACGACGCCGGGCTCACGTTCATCGGCCCCTCCGCCGAAGCGATAGAGAAGATGGGCAACAAGAGCGCGGCTCGCCGTATAGCTCTGGAGGCTGACGTGCCGGTCGTCCCGGGCTCCGAGGAGTCAGCCTCGGCCGAAGACGCGGTCGAGACTGCGGAGGAGATCGGCTACCCCGTCATGGTCAAGGCGGCGGCCGGGGGTGGCGGTCGGGGCATCCGGGTGGCCGAGAACGAGGAGGAGCTCCGCAAGGCCGTGCAGGTTGCCAGAAGGGAGGCCGAGGCCGCCTTCGGAGACAGCACTATCTACCTCGAGAAGTTCCTCATCGGCCCGCGCCACGTCGAGGTCCAGGTTATGGGCGACCACGAAGGAAACGTCATCCACCTCTACGAGCGAGAGTGCTCGATGCAGCGCCGCCGTCAGAAGATAATCGAGGAAGCTCCCTCTCCCGGCATAACCCCCG
>DASTQK010000148.1:0-13525 GCA_035761765.1 Rubrobacteraceae bacterium | reverse complement strand
TCCCCCGCGTTGCTGCACGGTTGCTGCACAAGCGCTTGACTAGCAATCGGCGAGGCGGTTCTTACTTGACGTTTTTCCTGCAAAACACCAATTTACGAAAGTGGAGCCGAGGGGATTCGAACCCCTGACCTCCGCCGTGCAAAGGCGGCGCTCTCCCGACTGAGCTACGGCCCCGTCTGAATTGGCAGTTGAGTTTACGCGCCATCGCCCTGTTCTTCAACGCAGGGGGCGAGGTACAATATCCCACTGAACGGCTACCGAACGAGAGGTGGGATAGATGGCCCTCTACGAGTACAAGTGCGCCGAGTGCGAGGAGCGCTTCGATCTCATGCGCCCGATGAGCGCCGCCGATGAGGTCGCTGAGTGTCCCGAGTGCGGCTCCAGCACCTCCAGACGTGTGATCTCCAACTTCGTCTCGATAACCCCCGGCGCCTCCTCCCTCGCGACCAATCCCATGATGGACGCGCGCATGGCGAGCGGTGGCGGCGGCTGCTGCGGTGGGGGCTGCGGCTGCGGCTAGTAAGGGGATGGCCGATGGGATCCCGCCCGAAGGGATGCCGGATCTCGCCCTCAGGGGCATAGAGGAGTTTAACAGGGGCGAGTTCTACGAATGCCATGAGTACCTCGAGGAGGCCTGGATGGAGGAGCCTCGCCGGGTCCGTTTCCTCTACCAGGGCATCCTTCAGGTAGGCGTCGGCTTCTATCACCTCCAGAACGGTAACTGGCGCGGCGCTACGGGCGTGCTGCGCAACGGGATAGAGCGCCTGCGCGAGTTCGAGCCCGAGACGCTGGGCGTTGACGTAAGGCGCCTCGTCCGCGAGAGCGAGCGGTGCCTGGAGGAGCTCGAAGAGCTCGGACGCGAGCGGGTGCGCGAGTTCGACACCTCGAAGCTACCCAGAGTGGAGTGGGTGAGCTAGCGAACAGGTTTCAGGCTTCAGAGAATATACCTCTTGCCTCGTGGACGAAAGACCTACCTGGAGAAATGTACCTCGCCCGATGTCCCTGTCTGCTTTCGCTACCTTACCTACTAGTGTCAGGACAAGATACCAAGGAGCCGGGGATACGAGAATGGCCGGCATACAGGCGAGGTTGTCCCTGGTGAGGGATTCGAGGCGTTGGGTTAGCTCGTGGATCCCGGTGGTTTGCTCGTGCAGCTTCTGAGCTGCGTGTTTCGCCTGTCCGTATAGGGCCGGCAGGTTCTCGGCACGCGTCCTCCTGGTCTACGATTCTTCACTCGAGTGAGTGGAAGAAGGGGGATCTCGAAAGTTCGCGTTGAGCCGAGTACGGTGGCATCATGCTCGCATGACAAGCACCGTGTTGGCTCACGCCGAGGTGAACGGTCACTCCGTGGCCTACCGGCATGCCGGAGAGGGCCCTCCGCTGATGCTGTTACACGGGTTCCTCTGCGATTCCCGCTGCTGGAGAACCCAGCTGGCTAGTCTCTCGGATCGGTTTAGGGTAGTCGCGTGGGATGCGCCGGGCGCGGGGGCATCTTCAGACCCGCCGGACTCGTTCACGATCACAGATTGGGCGCAGTGTCTTGCCGGGTTCCTCGATGTCGTCGGCATCGAACGCACGCAAGTCCTCGGGCTGTCGTGGGGCGGCATCCTTGCGCAGGAGTTCTACCGGCTGTACCCCGATCGGGTCTTGGCGCTCGTCCTCTGCGATACCTACGCCGGCTGGAAGGGGTCGCTTCCCGCTCCGGCATGCAAGGTGCGGCTCGAGAGGTGTTTTCGTGAGTCTTCGCTGCACCCCGGGGACTTCGTAGCCCGGTGGGTGCCTGAGTTCTTCACCCAAGGTGCCTCACACGATCTCAAAGAAGAGATGTCTGCCGTGGTCTCCGGCTTCCACCCGCTCGGCTTCCGCCTGATGGCCAAGTCTTCGGCTGATGCGGACACCACTGATATGCTGCCAAAAATCGAGGTGCCAACGCTGATCTTGTGGGGCGATGATGATCGGCGCAGCCCTGTGAACATCGCGGAGCAGCTTCGCGATGCCATCCCCGAAGCAGAGCTTGCAATAATCGCGAACGCCGGACACGTCAGCAACATGGAGCAGCCCGAAGAGTTCAACGCTCAGGTTCGCCGTTTCTGCCTCGCGAATCTTCCGGCCTGACTCCGAGCGTCAATGAACCAGATCCCGAGACAGTGTTCAGGAGCTGTCCCGGGGCGCGTGGTCGATCCTACCGGATGAGCAGCTCTCGGACTTCTCGGGTAAGGCGTGGTCGAGGGTTAGTTGGTCTCAAGTCACGCGCTAGGTTGAGGGTTAAAGGGAGAGGATATGACCACACAACACGCCGCGGTGCGGGTAGCTGCTGGAAGACTGGGCGGAAGGGAGGGGATGCTCTGGCCCTGCGCATACCCGGGGGCGGTCGAGGACGCTAAGAGGAATGCCACTCAGAGGAGCCCACGCTGGATGGAGCCGCGGTGGGAGGGCACGACGACGGCCCGCGCAGCAGGAGGCCAGAAGAGAGGCGATCAGCGAGCTGCTACGAGCACTCGTCGAGGACTGCAGACGTAGCGTGCAGCGTAGCGAAGCAGGCATCGCCCGGCCTGCGAAGCGCTGGGTCAGACGAGAACACCATATGTAGCGTCGCAGTAGAGCGTCAGACCAGATATCTTGTGGCCGAGTACGAACCTGCGCTCGAGGGTTTATCCTTTACCCTAAGGAGTAACCAGGCGGGGGTTCGAGCACGGCGAGTCGATGTCCAATCGGGCAGGACACTGCGGAGGCCTTAGGCGTCCCCTTTGGCACGGCCAGGATACGCATCATAAGGGGTAATCTAAGGTCCGACAAGGTCACTGCGACCGAGTGCAGGTTCGGATGGGCGACTACTCGAAAGCTGAACCTCGACCTGAGAATCAGTCCACCGCGTGCATGTTCGCCGGGGACTAAACGAGCCGCGTGCAAGGGAAACGAGAGGTGGAGGAGATGGTTCGGGTAAGGGGAAAGCCTACCTCCTGCGTCCGGCTGCTACTATGGGCTGCGATCCGGGACAGAACCAGGGGCCGCGACGAGCCCGTCGTCGCCCTGAGGCCGCTCGCCGAGCTGCGACACCCGGACGGCGTTGCGCGTCGCGCGAAGCTCGAGCCGGGCGGAAGGACGTGGCTGGAGGAGGATCGCTGGGCCAGTCCCTGGTGGCGGAGCGTGTTCGGGTGATGAGCGCTGCGGACTATTTCGTCTGGTCCTTGCTCGCAGCCGCCGGGGCCATCGGGAGCGCACGGCTCTTCATGGCGGCTGAGCGATACGGGGCGTTAGCCCAGGCATGGCTCGCGGCGATCGCCTTCTTTCTCTGGTCTGCGCTGGCGGCCGTATGCTTCTGGGGGGTGACGTGAGCCTGGAGTCGGCGGTGGTCCTGATAGGCTGCGCTGTTGGGGGGACGATCGGTGTGGGAGGGATGGTCGTTGGGCTGTTCGTGGGCCGCCGCTTCAGGGAGATGCCGAGGATCAAGTGCGTCGCCTCGGACTGGGATGTGGCGGTCTACGAGGGGGCGGGGCCGCTGGCGCGGGCGGTGTGCTCGTTCGAGGTGGATCTGTTCAACGAGGGGGCGTTGGCCACGGGTCTGCGCGGTCCAGCGGTGGCGTTCGACGGGGCGGGTGGCGACCGCGTGGCGGTCGCTCGCCTGAAGGATGCGGTCTCGAAGCAGGATCTTTGGGCGCTCGACTTGCCTTCGAGGAGGTGGACGCACGCGAGCGTGTACGCCCTTCTGGAGGGGGAGGAGGTCCAAGACGCCCTGGGCTTCCGGCGCGTCCACCTCGTAGGCGAGTTTCCCGATGGCAACAACTTCGAGACCAAGATGGTAGAGAGAGCGGACTACGTCGCCACCAGCAAGAGGGCCGCCGACGCCCGCAAGGACTACCTCGCCAGTCGCAACCTTCGCGCCCGCTTTCTCGAGCGCAAGAGGATCACCGGTCTCGGCCGTTGAAGCTACTCTGGTCTCTAAGCGGGTTGCCTGGAAGTGGTGGGTGTTCGGGTCCAGGTGCATAGACGTGGAGTGCGGAAGCAGAACGGAGCTAGCGTGTCGTTCGACAACCGGAGGATCGTCGCTCTATCCGTGGTGCTGGTCGCCGTGGCTATCTTCGACTCGCGGGTGGCTCTGATCCTCGGCGTGGTGGGGTTGGTTTTGGTGGTGATCCGGGCGAGCCGGGACTAGTGAGCGGGGAAGCGAGCTACGACGTCTACGTAAAGCAAGGCGTGGACTACATGGGCAGGGACGAGTTCGGGGAAGCGGTAGCGCACTTCGTAGAGCGGAGTAACGCCGTGGCGCTCAAGAGGCGACTGGTAGCTAGAGGTGAGACGGTCCGCGTCGAGAGGAGCCTCGTGCACGGCCTCTCCGAGAAAGAGAAGGAGAGGTGGTTCTCCGACTACTCCCGGGTGCCGGAGTACGAACCGCCGCTGGATCAGGGGGTTGCCCGGGTATCTTCGGAGGCCCCCCAAGGTGCGGTAGTGAACGCGACGAGCGCCCGGCGCCCGGATAAGAGTACGACGGAGGCTCCGAACGGCTCTGAACAGCTCCCGTGGTGGAGGAAGATCCTCGAGGGATGAGTGCAAGGGTCTGCTATGTCTCCGATGGGGGTAAGGGCGCGGCCACCTGCGGACGAGGAGGCGGCGTTTGTAAGACACCTGACATCGAAGAAGCTTCCTCAGGCGCCGGAGGCGGCATTGAGCACCACGACTCCAACCACGATCAGAGCTATCCCGAGTATGTGCGCAGGCCCCAGCATCTCCTTCCAGATCAGCAACCCCAGGAGTACCGAGCCTACCGTTCCCAGCCCCGACCATATGGCGTATGCGACCCCTAGCGGTATGTACTTGAGGCTCTGGGCCAGGAAGTAGAAGGCCAGTGCGTACCCGAGCACCGCCAACGCGGAAGGGCCGGGGCGTCCGAACCCTTCGGAGGCCTTGAGGCCCGCGGTTCCCGCGACTTCGGAGGCGATAGCCAGGACCAGGAGCAATAGAGCGGTAGGGTTCATCTCGGAGACTATTATCCCCAGAGGCCTTCGCGCCCAACCGTTGCTACTCTACCGCTCCTCACGCCTCCAGGCTCGGGGTCACCCTACCTCTACGAACTTGGGTGAACTGAGGGGCCTACGCCAATTCAGCCCGGTACGGCACGATTCGTCTGAGTGCTACCAGCGTAGAAAATTCCTGTTTATGCGGATTGTTAGACTGTTCCGAGCTCGCAGGTTCGAGCCGTGCATTCGGAGCAGCGCTTTGATTAGAACCAGCGCGATCTGAACACAGCTGGGGTGTTGGACGGACTCCGATCGGAAGTAGAATAAGCGCCGGAGGTGAGCCAGATGCCACTTACCACCGACTCGCTTGTGTATACCAAGCTGCGACCCTCTGAGGCGCGCTCGAAGCTGGTCGCGCGTCCGCGGCTTACCGCCAGGCTCGAGAAAGAGGCCGGTCGCAAGCTGACCCTCATATCCGCTCCGGCGGGCTTCGGCAAGACCAGCCTCCTGAACGAGTGGTTCGGAAGAGGTGCGAACGGTGAGCTCTCAGCCGCCTGGGTCTCGCTTGACGAAGGAGACAACGACCCGGTCCGCTTCCTCTCCTACCTGGTCGCCGCGCTCAGGACGACAGGTGAGGAGGGTTTCGGAGAGGGTGTCCTTGCCGCGCTTCGCTCGCCCGAGCCGCCGCAGATGGAGGCGGTTCTTGGTGCCCTCGTTAACGAGCTGGCGGCTCTCCCTGGAGAGGTTACCCTGGTACTCGACGACTACCACGCCATCGATTCCGAGAGCGTGCACACGATCGTCTCTTTCCTGCTGGAGCGCTTGCCTGAGAGCGCGCACCTGGTGCTATCCGGCCGCGTCGATCCGCCTCTGCCCCTCGCCAGGCTGCGCGCCCGGGGCCAGATGAGAGAGTTGCACGCCGCCGAGCTGCGCTTCACGCTCGAGGAGGCGGCCGCTTTCCTGGGCGACGTTATGGGACTGGACCTCTCGGCCGATGACGTCGTGGCCCTAGAAGGGGTCACGGAGGGATGGATCGCGGCCCTGCAGCTGGCCGCGCTCTCGATGAGGGAGCGCAAGGACGTCTCGGGCTTCATCCGGTCGTTCTCCGGGAGCCACCGCGACGTCTTCGACTTCCTGGCCGAGGAAGTGCTGGAGCGGCAGAATGAGCAGGTGCAGGCGTTCTTGCTGGAGACCTCGGTCCTCTACAGCCTCAGCGGCCCATTGTGCGACGCCCTCACCGGCCGTAACGACGGGCAACACACGCTCGAGAGGCTGGAGAGGGAGAACTTACTGGTCGTTCCGCTGGACGACGAGCGGGTCTGGTACCGTTACCATCACCTCTTCGCCGAGTTCCTGCGAGGTCGCCTCGAGCGCGAGCGGCCCGAGCTGGTCGCGCCGTTGCACCTGAAGGCTTCGGGGTGGTACGAGGAGAACGGACTGGTCGCCGAGGCAGTCAGGCACGCACTCTCGGCTGGAGATCACGACCGCGCTGCGCGGCTGATAGAGCAGGGGACAGCCCAAACCTGGTACCGCGGCGAGGTGGTGACTTTGCTCGGCTGGCTACGCGTGTTGCCCGTAGAGGCGATGCGCAGCCGCCCGCTGCTGTTGGTGTGGTACGCCGCGACGCTGATGCTGGCCGGACGCCTGGACGGCGTCGAACCCATCCTGCGAGAAGCCGAGGATGCGATCGCCGCAGAGAGCCAAGATGAGGAGCCGGGACCTGGCGCAGACGGGACCGACCCGCGGTATCTGCCGGCGACCGCCGCAGCCGTGAGGTCCTTGTACGCGCGCCGTTCGGGGGATGCGCAGCGCGCCGTCGAGCACGCCCGGCGCGCCCTCGCGCTCCTGCCCGAGGACAACCTGGACCCGCGGTCCTTCGCGCTCATCTCCCTGGCACAGGCCTACGAGGCGGCCGGCGAGCTCGATGCGGCGATGGCAACTTTCGCCAATGCCGGGGCTCTGGGCCGAGCCGGCGGCCACGATTACATCACGTTGAGCGCAATGGCGTCCCGGGCCCACCTGCAGCTGGCACAGGGCCGGCTCCGCAAGGCGGGCGACGTTCTGCGGAGCGCCCTCGGCTACGCGGCCGAGCGGGGAGCCGAACTGCTGCCGGCCGTGGGGAGCGTGCGCATCGGGTTGGGCGAGCTGCTCTACGAGTGGGACGACCTGGACGCCGCAGAGCGCCACCTGACGGAGGGTGTGGAACTGGCCGGGCGGACGGCGGATGTCGAGATCCTCACGTGGGGGCATATCGCCCTCTCACAGGTTAGGCAGGCGCAGGGCGACGCGGAGGGCGCCCTCGCGGCGGCCCGGGAAGCGGACCGGGTGGCCCAGAGGTCCGGCGCCGACAACGCGATAGTGGACGCCGCAGTCTGGAAGGCGCGGTTGCACCTGATGTGGGGCGATCCGGCGTCTGCCTCCTCGGAGCACGAGCGGGCGGCGAGTGTGGGCGAAGTCCGGCCCGGTTCCCGGGCACTGGAGCGGATCGGCCTCGCCCGGCTGCGGATCGCCCGAAACGAGCCCGGCGAAGCGCTGCGCTTGCTGGCGCAGCTTCAAGGGACGGTACAAACAGCGGGCAGGACGGTAGAGATACTGGCACTGCAAGCGCTAGCTCTGCGGGCGAAGGACGAGAAAGAGCGAGCCGTGAGCACCCTGGCAGAGGCCCTCGTTCTGGCCGAACCGGAGGGCTACGTCCGCACCTTCGTGGACGAGGGATCGGAGATGACCGCCCTCCTCTCCGCGGTGCTCGATGCCCGGCAGAGGGGAAGGCTCGAAGCGTCAGACCGCATACCGGCACACTACCTCAGGAAGCTCCTTGCGGCGCTGGAGCGAAACGCTTCGGGCACCGGGTTGCACGCCGCAGAGCTTCCCGAACCCCTGAGCGAGCGAGAGCTCGAAGTCCTCCAGCTCATAGCCGCCGGCAAGACGAACCGTCAGATCTCCTCCGAGCTCTTCGTCAGCGTGGGCACCGTCAAGACCCATATCAATAACGCCTACCGCAAGCTCGACGCCCATAGCCGCACGCAAGCCCTTGCGCGCGCCAGGGAGCTGGATCTGATCTAGAGCGGTTCGCAGAACCATTGGAAAGCCGCGTATCTGCTATCAGCAGCTTTGCAGAGAACTGAAAGCTGATCGCCGACGGTCGCTAGATCGCCTCATCCACCTCGTACCCAACCTGAGGTTTGCGGGTTCACCAGGGTGGCCTGCCTCGGATCTCCCATCTACATGGCCCCCTGCTCTTCCACGAATACGCGCTTCAACAGCTCCTGCATCCGGCCGATATACCGATCCTGTGGCCAGCCACATTCGATCGTGAGTTGCTCCCAGTTGCGAACCGACAACATCGTCCACATCAGGTCGACAGCTTCTTCAAGCGACCATCCGGATGCGAGTATTCCATCACGATGGAGCGCCTCTATCGTCAGGCGACAGCTTTCGCGTACCGCGCCCATCCGGTCATCCCAGGCCGCAGCAGCAGCTTCCTCGGTCTCGCGCGCCTCCAGCAGCGCTTTGGCCATCCCATAGACCTCCGGGATGTAATTCCCCCAGAACTCGACATACGCCTCGAGACGCTCCACCCCGCCCGTCGCCGATTGAAAGCGTTGCCGGCGCTCTCTGAGCCCTCGTACCTCATCTACGTAATGGGTAGTCTCTACCAGCAGCTTCGTCCGCGAACCGAAATGATCGTATACCGCTTGCCGCGAAATACCGGCTGCATCAGCGATGTCACGCATGCGAACATCACGCCCGCGACGCTCCTCCATCAGCCGCCACGTCGCCTCGAGTATGCGCGTTCGTGTCCTCATTTCACTACTTGACACGACGTAAAGTATAGTGTAGCTTTACATCATGTCAATTTACACAGTGTAAAGTCAGTGAGAGGAGTTAGAGATGGGGAGTACGCGCGAGGCGAAGACGGTGCTGGTCCTTGGCGGCACGGGCAAGACTGGCCGCAGGGTAGCGAATCGTCTCGAGGAGCGCGGGGTGCCCATGCGAGTTGGCTCCCGCTCTGGAGAGCCGGCGTTTGACTGGGAGGATAGGACTACGTGGGCCCCTGCGTTGCGAGATGTTGCGTCGGTGTACGTCTCCTACTATCCGGACCTCGCTGTCCCTGGCGCGGTGGAGACGGTGCGCTTGTTCGCCGAACTTGCGGTAGAGAACGGGGTAAGGCGGCTGGTGCTGCTTTCGGGGCGGGGCGAGCCCGAGGCCGAGCGCGCGGAGCTGGCGTTGCAGGAGGTGGTGGGTGGCAAGGCGGGCGCGGAGTGGACCATTGTGCGCTCGACCTGGTTCATGCAGAACTTCAGCGAGGACTACATGCTAGAGCACGTGTTGGGCGGCGAGATCCGGCTCCCGGCCGGGGACGTGCCAACGCCGTTCCTCGACGCAGACGATATTGCCGAGGTAGCGGTCGCGGCGCTGACCGAAGAGGGGCACACAGGACAACTCTACGAGCTGACCGGCCCGCGGTCGCTGACCTTCGCGGAGGCAGCAGCCGAAATCTCGAAGGCCACAGGGCGCGATATCCGCTACGTGCCGGTCTCGCTGGAGGAGCACGCAGCCGAAGCCGCCGAGCACGGCGTGCCGGCGGAGGTCGTGGAGCTCCTGACCTACCTGTTCGCCGAGGTCGTGGACGGTCGCAACGCCGACACGACAGACGGCGTCCGGCGCGCTTTGGGCCGCGAGGGGCGGGACTTCGGCGACTACGCGCGCGAGGCCGCCTCGATGGGCGTCTGGGGCGGCGCACGGTGAGTAGCGTCCTCTACGCCGCGACGCTCGCTACCGCCCTCGGGTGCGGTCTCGTAGCCGGCGCCTTCTTCGCCTTCTCCAGCTTCGTGATGCCCGCCCTGAAGCGGTTGCCGCCAGCGGAGGGGATCTCCGCGATGCAGTCGATCAACGTCCTGGCCGTCACCCCCGTCTTCATGGCGGCGTTGTTCGGGACTGCTATGGCCTGTCTCGGGCTGCCCGCCTGGGCCGTGATATCTTCCGGAGGGCGGACGACCGCGCTGGTGCTAGCCGGCTGTGTGATCTACCTCGTCGGCACCATCGGGGTGACGATCGCATGCAACGTCCCGCTTAACAACACGCTCGCGACGCTGCACCCCCAGGGCGCCAAAGCGGCGCGCTATTGGGACACATACCTCACGAAGTGGACGGCGTGGAACCACGTGCGAACCGTTGCGGCCCTCGCCGCGGCTGCCGTGCTTACCATCGTGCTTCACGTCTAGGGGGCCGTGAGGGTCTCAGTACGAGAATCTCCACCCCCCAATCAACCTTTCGGGGGATGTCTCTACACCCCGCCCTCCATACCATCAAAGACAACAGCAAGGGAGATCCACGCGATCAGGAGGTACCCTCGTGACCGAGAATATGCTCACCTGCGACTCGCCACAAACAACGCCGCAAGCGTCCTGATCATCGCTTGCTTGGTTGTTAGTTGCAATCTATTGGTTGGATTTTAGGACTATTGCCGTATGCTTCTACCAGACGGCAACGGGTCTGGAGAATGGAGACGGATGAGTTCGACGATGACTGAAAAGAGTCGATGGGCAGCACTCTACGTGCTCTGTGCGGGGGTATTGATGATCGTCCTCGACGCCACCGTGGTCAACGTGGCGCTACCGGCGATTCAGGACGACCTTGCCTTCTCACAGTCGGGTCTCGCCTGGGTTGTCAACGCTTACCTGATCGCCTTTGGCGGCCTGCTGCTGCTCGCTGGACGGCTCGGCGACCTCATCTCCCGCAGGGGTATATTTCTGGCTGGCCTTGGGGTATTCACGGTGGCTTCGCTGTTATGTGGACTGGCGCAGAATGGGGAGGTGCTGATCGCGGCGCGCTTCGTCCAGGGCGTGGGTGGCGCGATGACCTCTGCCGTCATACTGGGCATGATCGTCACCATGTTCCCCGAGCCCCGCGAGCAGGCGAAGGCCATCGGCGCCTTCAGCTTCGTCGCCTCCGCGGGCGGCTCGGTGGGGCTGCTCGCGGGCGGCGTGCTGACCCAGTCGATCAGCTGGCACTGGATCTTTTTTATCAACGTACCCATAGGCGTCGCGACGGCGTTGCTCGCGCTGCGGCTGCTAGAGAAGGATAAGGGCATCGGCTTCGGGCAAGGGGCCGATGTTCTGGGCGCGGTCCTGATCACTGGCTCGCTTATGCTCGGCGTCTATACGATCGTCAAGCCGGCCGCCGAGCTGGGTTGGGTAGCCGGCCAGACGCTCGGGCTCGCAGCCGCTGCGCTCGGACTCTTGGCCGCCTTCGTGGTCCGAGAGAGCACCGCGCGCAACCCTCTCGTGCCGCTGAGGATCTTCCGCTCCCGCAATGTCGCGGGAGCGAACGTCATCCAGTCGCTAACCGTCGCCGGGATGTTCGGGATGTTCTTCCTCGGGGTACTCTATCTGCAGCGGGTGCTCGGCTACGATGCTCTGGAGACCGGCCTCGCCTTCCTTCCCACGACCGTCGTGATCGGGACCCTCTCCGTGCGCTACTCGGAGCGTCTAATCATGCGCTTCGGCGCCAGGAGGACGCTCCTGCCCGGCCTCGTGCTAATCGCCGCCGGACTCGCCCTGTTCGCGCGGGTGCCCGTAGACGGCAATTACGTAATAGACGTCCTGCCCTCCACGATCCTGCTCGGCACCGGTGTCGGCGCCTCCTTCCCGGCGCTGATGACGCTTGCGATGTCGGGCGCGACAGAGAGCGACGCGGGCCTCGCCTCCGGCCTGGTCAACACGACCGTGCAGGTCGGCGCGGCCGTGGGGCTCGCCGTGCTCGCGACTCTCTCGGCGACGCGCAGCAGGGGCCTGATCGAGAACGGCGATCACACGGCAGCCGCGTTGACGGGCGGGTACCAGCTGGCGTTCCTGGTCGGGGCCGGGCTCGTCGTCATAGCCATCGCGGTCGCCGTGACGGTGCTCGAGCCCGAGCGCGAAGCAGAGAAAGAGATCCAGGCCGAGCCCGCCGACTGCAAGGCGGCGTAGGGACCGGCGAGGAGTCGGCAAGCGGGAGGACGGAGGATGTTGCTCGAGAATAAGAACGCGGTAATCTACGGAGCCGGGGGGGCGATCGGCGGCGCCGTCGCAAGGGAGTTCGCCAGCGAGGGCGCACGCGTCTTTCTCGCCGGACGCACGCTCGAGAAGCTAGAGAGAGGGTGGCCGAGGTCGCGGCCACTGCGGCTTTCCTGGCCTCCGACAGGGCCGGTGCTATCACCGGCACGTTCGTCAATGTAACCAGTGGAACGTTCCCAAGCTAGAGGAGCGGTCCAGGATGTGGGAACCCGGCCACTTCGAGAACGAGGAGAGTAGAGAATGACAGAGCGCAATCATCCAGTATCGTCCGGTGCCAACCCCACCACCTTCTCGATACCGGAGCTCCGTGCCGCCCTCAACGGGCGGGTGATGACGCCTGGCGACGCCAGCTACGACGAGGCGCGCACGGTCTTTCCTGGCGGGATCGACCGCTACCCGGCGGCCATCGTCAGGGTCAAGGACGCCTCCGACGTCTCGCAGGTTGTATCGCTTGCACGCGAGGGTGAGCTGGAGCTCGCCGTCAAGAGCGGCGGCCACAGCGGCGCGGGTCACAGCACCACGGACGGGGGCATCCTGCTCGACCTCGCGGAGATGAAGAACCTCGAGATCGACGTCGAGGAGCGCACCGCGTGGGCCGAGACCGGCCTGACGGCGGGCGAGTACACGGCTGCGGCGGGGGCCCACGGCCTCGCGACCGGCTTCGGCGACACCGGCTCGGTAGGTATTGGGGGGATCACTCTAGGCGGTGGCGTCGGGTACCTGGTGCGCAAGCACGGCCTCACGATCGACGACCTGCTGGCCGCGGAGATCGTGACGGCGGACGGTCGGCTCCTGCGCGCGGACGCCGAGACGCATCCCGACCTCTTCTGGGCGATCAGGGGAGGTGGGGGGAACTTCGGCGTGGCGACCCGGTTCAAGTTCCGGCTGCACGAGGTCGATGCCTTCGTGGGAGGGATGCTCCTGCTCCCGGCCACGCCCGAGGTCATCGCCTCGTTCGTCGCCGAGGCCGAGGCCGCTCCGGAGGAGCTCTCGGCCATCGCCAACGTCATGACGGCGCCGCCGATGCCGTTCGTGCCCCCCGAGATGTACGGGGAGCTGGTCATCATGGCGCTCATGGCCTACGCGGGCGAGGACGCCGAGGAGGGAGAGCGGGCCGTAGCTCCTTTCCGCTCGCTCGCCGAGCCGATAGCCGACATGGTCAGGCCGATGTCCTACCCGGAGATGTACCCGCCCGAGGAGGGCGACTACCACCCGACCGCAGCAGCGCGCACGATGTTCGTGGATACCATCGACCGCGACGTAGCGCAGATGATAGTCGAGCACCTTCGCGCCTCCGACGCGATGATGCGGGCCGCGCAGATCCGGGTGCTCGGTGGAGCGATGGCCCGCGTGCCCGCAGAGGCGACCGCCTTTGCGCATCGCTCCTCGCGCATCATGGTGAACGTCGCTGCGATGTACGAGCGCCCCGACGAGGCGGCCGTGCACGAGAAATGGGCGACGAACTTCGCGGCAGCACTGAGCCAGGGTGCCGGCGGCGCTTACGTCAACTTC
>DASTQK010000147.1:0-17352 GCA_035761765.1 Rubrobacteraceae bacterium | reverse complement strand
CGCCGAACCGGACCTCGCCGCCCTGGGGGTCCCAGAACCGCAGGGCCAGATTCACGAGCGTGCTCTTCCCCGACCCTGAAGGCCCTACGACCGCGACCCGGCCGCCGGGCCGCAGGGCGAAGGTTACGTCCTCCAAGGCCGGCGGACCGCCCCGTTCGTAGCCAAAGCTCACGCGGTCGAACTCCAGAGTATTGTCGCCGGGCAGCACGAGCGGTTCTGGTGGGTCGAGGACCTCGGGCCGGGCGTCGATCACCTCGAACAGACGCTCACCGGCGTGCACCGAGCGCCCGAGAAACCCGAAGGCCTCTCCCAGAGGAGCCACGGCCTCGAAGCTCCCCAGCACCACGAGGACGAGGAACGCCAGGTACACGCCGCGCACCTCTCCAGCCGCGACGAGCGGAACCGCCAGGACCACTGTGACGGCGAGCGCCAGGCCCATCATCGCCTCGGAGAAGGCGGCTTGTAGCCCGCTAACCAGCGCTTCGCGTCCCTGCACCCGGTCCAGCTTGCCGCCGAGGGCGGCGAGCTCGCGCCGCTCCCTTCCCTCGCCGCCGAAGGCGAGGAGGTCCTGTACCCCCTGCACGCCGTCCACGACCCGCGCGTTGAGCTCGGCCCGCAGCTCCAGCTGCCTCCGCCCAAGGCCGCCAGCGAGCCCCCGCGCCAGCAGCGGCGCCCCGACGCCGGTGGCAAGCAGGAAGCCCACGGCCGTGAGGGCCATCAACATTCCGAAGGGGCGGAGAACGAGGAAGGAGATCACGGCCAGTCCCAGCGCGACGAAGAGCGGGGAGACGATCCGCAGGTAGACATTCTCGAGCTCTGCCACGTCCTTGACGATGCGAGAGAGGAGATCTCCGCTCCGGTAGTGCAGCAGGCGGGCGGGCGCGAGCGGCGCGAGACGCGCGTAGAACCAGGTCCGCAGATCCTCAAGGAGCTTGAACGTCACGTCGTGCGAGGCCAGCCTCTCGGCGTAGCGCGAGAGAGCGCGCGAGACGCTGAACAGGCGCACGAGGTAGACCGGGATCACGAGCATCGACAGGTAAGGTACGATGGCGGCGGCGGAGATGACGTACGCCGCCGTCGCGAGGAGCCCCACGTTGCTTGCGACCGTGAGGACGCCGAGCATCACGGCGAGCGCCACCCGCCACCTGTACGGTTTCAGAAAGCCGAGCAGGCGCAAAAAGACCCTCACGCCGGTACGTCCCCGTAGGCCAGCGCCAGTCGCGCGTAGGTACCCCCGCGGGTCAGGAGCTCGGCGTGCGTCCCGACGTCCTCCAGGCGGCCTTCGTCGAGCACGGCGATCCTCTCCGAGGCGCGGGCGGTGTTGAGGCGGTGGGCGACGACGAGCGTCGTGCGACCGCGCGCCAGGCGCCCGAGCGCGGCCCCGATGAGCGCCTCGCTCTCCGGGTCCAGGCTCGAGGTCGGTTCGTCGAGGACGAGCAGCGGGGCGTCCTTGAGGAAGGCGCGCGCGATCGCCACCCTCTGGGCCTCCCCGCCGGAGAGCAGCAGACCCCGCTCCCCGACCTGGGTGTCGTAGCCGAGCGGGAGCGCGCAGATGAAGTCCACCGCTCCCGCGAGCTCCGCCGCCGCCTCGACCTCTGCCCGGCTCGCTCCGGGGCGGGCCAGCCGGATGTTATCCAGCACACTCCCGTAGAAGAGGTGGGGCCGCTGCGGGACGAGCGCCACGTACTCCCTCCAGACCCCGACCGGCAGATCCGTTATCCGGAGGCCGTTCGCGGCGATGGTTCCTGCGTCGGGGTCCAGGAAGCGCAACAGGAGGTTCACGAGCGTGCTCTTCCCCGACCCTGAAGGCCCTACGACCGCCGTCCGGCTTCCAGCCGGGAGCGTGAGATCCAAGCCCGAGAGCGCCGGGATGTCCCTCGCCGGGTAGGAGAAGGAGACGCCGGAGAGCTCGACACTCAGAGCGCCGGAGAGGTGGCCTGAGGTCCTCCTGGTGCCCGCGTGAACCGGCGCCGGTGTGTCGAGTATCTCGAAGATCCGCTCGGCGGCCGCCTTCCCCTCCATCCCGGCGTGCCTGCTGGCGCCGAGTTCGCGCAAGGGCCTGTAGAACTCCGGCGCCAGCAGCAACACCAGAAAGGCCTGCTCGAAGGCTATGGCGCCGTTTATCAGCCGCACCCCCAGCGTAACGGCGACCAGTGCGATGGCGGCGGCGGTCATGAACTCCAGCACCAGCCCCGAGAGGAACGCAAAACGCAGCACCCTGAGCGTACGCCGGCGGAACTCGTCGCTCGCCCGCGCGAGGCTCTCCTCCCCGGCGCCGACCCCGCCGAAGACCTTGAGCGTCGTGAGGCCCTGCAAGGAATCCAGGAAGTAGGCGCCAAGGCGGGAGAGCGAGACCCACTGCCGCCTGGTGTGCTCCTCGGCGTAGCTGCCGACCAGGATCATCATCAGGGGGATAACGGGCGCGGATACGACCAGCAGCACGGCGCTCGCGAGGTCGCGGGGGATGATGTAGGCGGCGACCAGCAGCGGGACGAGGGCGCTCAATGCTACCTGCGGCAGGTAGCGAGTGAAGTACGGCTCCAGCCGCTCGACACCCTCGGTCACGGTCGTGGCGAGCTCGCCCGAGCGCTCGCCGGCCGCGTACGCCGGTCCGAGGCTGAAGACGTGGGAGAGCAGTCGTTCCCGCACCTCCCTCTTCGCACGCCCCGCCCCGCGCTGGGCCGTCACCTCTCTCGCCCACACCAGCCCGGCCCGCACCGCCACGGCGCCGAGCAGCCAGAGCAGCGGGCCCCTGACGTCCGGAAGGCTCCCTCCTCCCAGGAATACCCGATCGATTACCCTGCTCAGGAACACCATCTGCGCGACCGTAGCAGCGGCCACGAGTAGCCCCACCACGACGGTCGCGCCCACATACAGACGTACCGAGCCGACGCGTTTGAGCAGGTTGTCGCTCATGCCCTCAGGCGCGTGACCTCCGAAGCGCGAGGCATCGTATCACGCCGGTAGGGCAGCCCGATCCGTGACGAGGGCAGTGCGCTACGCATCCTTCTCGCCGCGCACGACGAGGACGGGGCCGTGGGCGTGGCGGACGACCGAGTCGGAGACGCTGCCCACAAGCGCCCGCCTCATCCCCCCGAGGCCCCGGCTACCGACGACGACCAGGCCCGCGCCGAGCTCCTCGGCAATCGCGACGATCTCGCGGTCCGGATAGCCCATCTGGAGGTGTGCCTGAGCGATCTGCACCCCACCTGCCCGCAGCTGCTCCACCTGCTCGTCGAGCAGGCGCCGGGCCTCATCGTGGATCGTGTCGTAGCGCGTGAGGTAGCCGTGTCTCTCGGGGTGGTAGACTGGCATCAGCTCCCCGACAAGGACGACGTGGAGCTCCGAGGCGGAGGCCAGCCTCGCGGCCGTCCTGACCGCGGCAGTCGCCTCTTCCGACCCGTCGAGCGCCACGAGTATCTTCGTCGGGAACGAGACCGGTTCTCCGCGCGCCACGAGCACGGAGGTGTGGGCGTGGTGGAGCACGCTGGTCGAGACGCTGCCCATGAGCGCCCGCCGCAGCGGCCCGAGGCCGCGGCTCCCCACGACGATAAGGTCGGCGTCGAGCTCCTCGGCCAGGCCCACTATCTGCGCGTCGGGCTGCCCGACCCGCGCGTGGGCCTGCGCGACCTTGTCACCGTCGGCCGCGATGCTCTGCACCTGCTCCTCGAGCCTGGTGCGCGCTTCCTCCTCGGCGCTCCCGCGCATCCTGTCTTCGAGCTCGCGGTCGAGCGTCACGGCGCCCATGGACTCGTAGAAGGCAGGGGGCAAGTGCCCGACATAGACAACGTGCAGCTCCGCGCCGAGCTCGTCCGCGAGCGCGAGCGCCGTGCGCGCCGCCCTGAGGGCCTCCTCCGAGCCGTCGGTAGCCAGAAGTACTCTCGGTGCAGGCCTCTCCATCATATTCCTCCCTTGCCGTCGATAGGTTGCTCGTTTCCTAACGTAACAGCGCTGGCCGGCCACGTCCTGAGCAGAACGGACCATTTACCTGACCAGATTTGATCAGCAAACCCCGTTATCAGGCAAAGATAACCAGCCAGGTGGGTCGCCCCGATCACGACATCCTTCCCTCCCCGCGTTAGGTTCGAGCCGTAGAAAATACTATCGCAAGGAGGAGCCTCGAACGCAAACGTCGAGAGGGGAAGCGGTTAGAATGAAGTCGCGAGCGGTTGAGGAGCTAACACCGGGAGGTAGGAATGGGCGAGCGGCGCACGTCCATGATCGAGAGGATCGTGCATCGGGTCGAGGAGCACATCGAGGAGTGGCGCAGGCGGGACGCCGCGCGAGCCGCCGAGGCCGACGCCAACAGGGACCAGCTGTGGGAGGCAGCTGCGGAGAGAGAGAGGATGCTCGCCGAGGTCATGGGCGAGGAGGAGGCCAACCGGGCCTCCATCGAAGAGGTCATGAAAGAGAACCGCGTGGCCTTTGTCGTGCACACCGAGGAGGTAGCCCAGACACTCCAGACCTTCGCCGACGAAGGGGTCCGCCTGATCCAGGTGATCCCCAGCACGCGGGGGACCTACGCCAGGGAGATGGGCATCAAGGGCTCCTGGCTCGTCTTCGAGAGACCGAAGTGAGGCGCCCGGAGCGCCCACACGTCGCTTCTCGACGAGGAACTAACGCCTGTAGTGAGAGATGAACCGGCGGGACTCTACCCGCCGGTCCGCCACAAATCAGGCCTCCTGCGTGGCCTCTCCGGCGGAGGCCCTCCGGGCCTCGCGACTGTGGGTGCGGCTGTACGCAAAGTACCAGATGAGCCCGATGGCCATCCAGACGAAGAACCTGAGCCACGTGCCGATGGTCAGAAAGCCCATAACGAAGAGGCATGCAAGGGCGGCGAGAATGGGCACCACAGGGTAACCCGGCACCTTGAAGGCCCGCGGCAGGTCGGGATGCGTGCGGCGGAGGATGATCACCCCGATGGAGACCAGCACGAAGGCGGCCAGAGTACCGATGTTCACCAGTTCCCCGAGCGTCACCAGGGGGAGCCAGAAAGCCAGGATCCCCGAGACGACGCCGGTTATGATCGTGATCCGGTACGGCGTGCGGAAGCGGGTGTGGACCCGCGAGAACCACAGCGGCAGCAGGTTGTCCCGGCTCATGGCGAAGGCGACCCGGCTCTGGCCGAGTATCAGGATCATCACCACCACGGTGAGCCCGATGAGAATCGCCGCCGAGACGACTAACTGCGCCGCCGGGAAGGGCGTCGCTGCGAGGGCCGTGGCCGCAGGGGCCGCGGTGCCCAGCTCGGTGTAGGGTACGAGCCCGGTAAAGACTATGGACGCCAGGACGTAGAGGACCGTGGTTATGGCCAGGGAGGCCAGGATGCCTATGGGCATGTCCCTCTGGGGGTTGCGGGTCTCCTCGGACATGGTCGCCACGATATCGAAGCCGATGAAGGCGAAGAAGACCAGCGCCGCCCCGGTAAAGATGCCGGTGACGCCGTAGATCGTGTCTATCCCTAGAATGGTGGGCAGGAGGTACCCGTCCAGCGCGCTACCGTAGGCCTCTCCCCCCGGTTTCGGCGGTGGGATGAACGGCGTGAGGTTATCCAGCTTGATAAACCAGATCCCGAAGCCGATGATGAACAGCGTCACCAGGATCTTGATAGCGGTGATCACCTGGTTGAACATGGAGCTCAGTCTGATCCCGATGACCAGGATGGTCGTCACGAGCGCTATCACGATAAGCGCCATCCAGTCGTGGGAGAATGCTGACCCCCCGGCGGCATAGAGCCCGGGTGGCAGTTTTATTCCGATGATCTCGAAGACGCTGACGAGGTAGCCCGACCAGCCCTTGGCGACCGTAGCGGCACCCAGGGTGAACTCCAGGATGAGGTCCCACCCGATCATCCAGGCTACGAACTCCCCGAACGTAGCGTACGAGAAGGTGTAGGCGCTGCCGGCCACCGGGACCGACGAGGCAAACTCCGCGTAGCAAAGCGCCGCCAGTGCGCACGCTATGCCGCCTACCACGTACGAGAGAGCCACCGCGGGGCCGGCGTAGCCAGCTGCCGCTTCCCCGGTGAGCACGAAGAGCCCCGTCCCGATTATCACGCCGATGCCGAAGACCGTGAGGTCCAGGGGACCGAGCGCCTTGCGCAGTTGGAATTCCGGCTCCTCGGTGTCCCTGATGGATTGCTCGACGGATTTGGTCCGCATTATCCCCATATGGTCCTCCCTCTCAGGCCCTCTCCCGGACCCGCAAAACGCGATCCGAGGACATTGTATAGGCTTGCGCGTCTACGCGCCGAGAGGGAACCGGAGGAGTTACTGCGCGGGGGCTGGCGAGGCGTCCTGAGCCTCGATCTCCGGCTCGGGCACCTCCGCGCCGGGCACGGGCTGCTCGGGTGCGGGGGATGCCGAGCTCGGCGTCGCGGGCTGCACCGGCGTCTCCTGCTCCGCCGGCTTATCCGGCGCTAGGAGCCCTCCTCCAGGCCGGGCGTCGGAGTCGCTGGGGGCGGGTTGCCGGAGATCGGGGTCCCCCTGCTGGTAAGAACGGCTCTGCTGCTGAACGCCATCCTGAGGGACCAAGTTCTGCCGGTTGGTGGGGTCCTGCCCCTCGATCCCCGGCGTAGCCTGTGTGTTCGTGCGGCCCAATGAGAGGGTCGAGCTGGCGCCCCTACCATCATCGGCGAGGCGTATTCCCGGCTCGGCACCCTCGGGACAGTTGGCCCAGAAGCCGCACGAGAGGCTGTTGTTTATGACCCGCTCGACGCCCCACACGGCGGTCATGCCTATGAGGAAGGCGGCAACGGCTGCTATGAGCCCCTTTACGAGTATCGGGCGGCGCGCGAGCGGCGGCAGGTGCGAGAACCAGCCCAGGGCACCCCTCATGCGCCCCGCGAGGTTGTCGCGCAGGTCAGGACGATCAGGCAGCGTCGCCGGTTCGCCGTAGCGCGCGGCCTTGCGGCGCTCCTTGCGCGCTCGCAACCTGTCCGGAACCCTGCGCACGTGGCCCGTCATGCTCTCGAAGTAGGCCTTCAGGAGCGCCCCTCCGCCGGTGATGATCATGGCGGTGAGCGCGGCCCCGAGGAGGGTCCCCGCGATCCCGAAGCGGGATGTGACCAAAGCGGCGGTCGCCGAGGCGAACCCGGCCGCTATTACCTGGTTCCCGTTGACCATGGGCGCCTGGGGCGCCTGTCTGCCTGCATCGCTCACAGGCCTTACCCTACCAACCAACCCTGCAGGTTTCAAAGAAGAATCGGCCGAATCTCGCGGAGTCCCTCTATAAACTTTCACGCCTGCGCGCGGCGTGGCGGCGGATGGCGCACCGCCGTTAGAATTCCCCGGACGGCGACGAAAGGCTTAAAGGATGACGGAAGCTACAGAGGGCAAGTTCTCGGAGCTTTTCGAGGTGATCCGGGACTACTCGCAGCGGGAGTACGACTACCAGGACAAGGCCCTGCAGGTACTCGCCGGGTCCTACACCTTCATGTTCGAGAGCGAGGACATGCCCGACGCGCGAGGCGTGGTCGACGACATCCTCAGCCAGTACGACTACGTATTCACCACCCTGGAGCGAGGCAATCTGGACCCCTTGAGCGTGGATGCCGTCGTCAAGGTCGCCCTTTACAAAGATGAGTACATGGAGTGGGGCATCAACCGTCTGGGTCTGATCCTGGAGGGCCTCTTCCGCCGCTCGCGCACCGATGACACCTACTCGGACTACGTCACGGACGCAAAGATCGTCATCGGAGGCCTGGAGAGGATGGTCGCCGGCTCTATCCTCGAAGAGATCCTGGAGGAGACGGAGGGTCCGGAGCCCTAGCCCGCCGCCAGCTTCGCTGCCTCCGGCAAGAGGTCGCGCAAGAACCGCCCCGTGTGCGACGCCTCGACGCTGGCCACCTCCTCGGGGGTCCCGGTGGCTACGACCTCTCCGCCCGCGTCGCCGCCCTCCGGACCGAGGTCGATGATGTGGTCGGCGGACCGGATCACGTCCAGGTTGTGCTCGATGACGATAACGGTGTTGCCGGCCTCCACGAGACGGTGCAATATCTCGAGCAGCCTCTCCACGTCTGCGAAATGCAGTCCGGTCGTCGGCTCGTCCAGGATGTAGAGGGTCTTGCCCGTCGCCCGCTTGCCGAGCTCGCTCGCGAGCTTGACCCGCTGCGCCTCGCCACCGGAGAGCGTCGTTGCCGGCTGGCCGAGCCGGATGTAGCCGAGCCCCACGTCCCTCAAGGTCTCCATGCGGCGCGAGATGGCCGGTATGGGGGCGAAGAACTCGCACGCCTCGTCCACCGTCATGTCGAGGACGTCGGAGATAGACTTTCCCTTGTAGGTAACCCGCAGCGTCTCGTTGTTGTAACGGCGGCCCTTGCAGACCTCGCACGGGACGTAGACGTCCGGGAGGAAGTGCATCTCTATCCGGATCTGGCCGTCTCCCCGGCACGCCTCGCAGCGCCCGCCCTTGACGTTGAACGAGAAGCGCCCCGGCTTGTAGCCCCTTATCTTGGCCTCGGGCGTCGAAGCGAAGAGCTGCCTTATATGGTCGAAGACCTTGGTGTAGGTCGCAGGGTTGGAGCGCGGAGTCCTGCCTATGGGGCTCTGATCTATGTCTATGACCTTGTCCACGTCCTCAACGCCCCTGAGGCCCGAGTGCCTTCCGGGACGGTGCTTGCCGCGGCTCACGGCGTTGGCGAGCGCCTTGTAGAGGATATCGTTCACCAGCGTGCTCTTGCCCGACCCTGACACCCCCGTGATGCAGGTGAACACCCCGAGCGGGAACTCCACGTCCACCTCTTTGAGGTTATGCTCGCTTGCCCCGAGCAGCACGACGGCGCCGGTAGGCTCCCGCCGTTCTTCGGGCGGCTCTATCCTGCGGCGTCTGGCGAGGAAGTCGCCCGTCACCGATCGCTCCTCGGCCTCTACGTCCTCGACGCTCCCCGTAGCAACGATCTCGCCGCCGTGCACCCCGGCACCGGGGCCCACGTCGACCAGGTAGTCTGCCGTCCGGATCGTCTCCTCGTCGTGCTCGACGACGAGGAGCGTGTTCCCGAGATCCCGCAGCCTGGTCAAGGTGTTGAGGAGCCGCCGGTTGTCCCGCTGGTGGAGCCCGATGGACGGCTCGTCAAGGACGTAGAGAACGCCGACCAACCCGCTCCCGACCTGTGAAGCGAGCCGGATGCGCTGGGCTTCACCCCCTGACAGGGTGCCCGCCGAGCGGCTGAGCGTCAGGTAGCCCAGGCCAACGTTGACCAGGAACCCGAGTCGCTCGCGGATCTCCTTGACGACCCGCTCGGCGATGATCCACTCCCGGGGGGTGAACTCGACGGCGCCGAAGAAGTCCTGCGCGTCGACGACGCTGAGCTCGGTGAACTCGTGTATATTCTTCTCCCCCACCGTGACGGCTAGCGCCTCGGGCCTCAGACGCGCCCCCTTGCACTTCGGGCAGGGGACATGGCTCATGAACTCCTCGATCTTCTCCCGCCGGTAATCGGAGTCCGTCTCCGCATACCGGCGCTGCAGGTTTCCGACGACCCCGTCGAAGTGGGTCATGTACTGGCGCCTTCTCCCGTAGCGGTTGCGGTAGGAGATGTAGATGCGTCCGCCGTTTGTCCCGAAGAGGATGATGTCCTTGTGCTCCTCAGCCAGCTCGCGCCAAGGCCTGTCCAGGTCTATCCCGTATTTCTCGGCGAGTGCCTGCAGGACGCTCCCGTGGTACTCGGTCTGCGAGTTGGCCCACGGGACTATGGCCCCGTCGTTCACGCTCAGGTCCGCGTTGGGCACGACGAGCTCCGGGTCTATCTCGAGCCGGCTCCCGAGCCCGTCGCAGCGGTCGCACGCCCCGTGCGGGCTGTTGAACGAGAAGGTCCTGGGCTGTATCTCGGCGATCGAAGCCCCGCAGTTGGTACACGTGAAGGTCTCCGAGAGGAGCATTGACTCTCCCGGAGCTTCGCTCGCGTCCCGCTCGACCGTCTCGACCTGCATCAGGCCCTCGGCCAGCTTCAATGCGGTTTCGACAGAGTCGGTCAAACGGCGCTCTATGCCCTCCCGGACGACGAGCCGGTCCACGACTACCTCGATGTCGTGCTTGTAGTTCTTGTCGAGGCCGAGATCCACGGGCAGCTCGTGCAGCTCGCCGTCCACCCGCACCCGCGCGTAGCCGTCCTCCGCGAGTTGCTGGAAGAGCCGCCCGTACTCGCCCTTCCTCCCCCGCACGACCGGCGCGAGCACCATGAAGCGCGTCCCCTCCGGCAGCTCCAGCACCTTCTCGACCATCTGCTGCGGCGTCGAGGAGGCGACGGGGTAGCCGCAGACGTGGCAGTGAGGCCTGCCCGCGCGCGCGTAGAGGAGCCTCAGATAATCGTAGATCTCCGTGACCGTCGCCACGGTCGAGCGCGGGTTGTTGGAGGTCGTCTTCTGGTCTATGGAGACCGCGGGCGAGAGGCCGTCTATGTGATCCACGTCAGGCTTGTCCATCTGACCCAAGAACTGCCGGGCGTAGGCCGAGAGGCTCTCGACGTAGCGCCTTTGCCCCTCGGCGTAGATGGTGTCGAAGGCCAGCGAGGACTTACCGCTCCCTGAGAGCCCGGTCACGACGACCATGACATCGCGCGGCAGCGAGACGGTTACGTTCTTGAGGTTGTGTTCGCGGGCCCCGCGGACCACTATCTGGCTCTCGGCGATCTCAACTCTCCCCGCTCGAGTTTGGGCAAGTATACGGCCCCCTGTGAGAGGGCCAAAGAGTCTATTCCGGTCTCGAAGGATTTTACCATTCGCCGAAGAGCGTTTTGTTTCGTTTTGCACCCGCCCTCGTATATATTTAGGGTGCGTGCCGGCCCGCTATCGCTTCGGCTCTCGAGAGAACAGGACATGATCCTCAAGGAGTTTTCCCAGACACTGGTAGAGGAACTGGGCGCTCGTCGCCTCATACCCGGCGAGCCCTCACGGCCCGTTCGCGGCCTCGCACTCGAGGAGCCCACGAACGACTGGCTCGCCCCCGACGATATCGCCATCACCTCCCGCGAGACGCTGGACGACGGTTTCTTGAAGAGCGTAGCCGAGGGCGGGTCTCCGGCCGTCGTGTGGCGCAGCGGCGCCGAGCCCGCGCCGGAGGCCCTGGATCTCGCCGGGGCGCTCGGCCTCGGGCTCTTCGCCGTCTCTCCCGAGGTGCCGCTGCGGCGGCTGCTCGCGCTCCTCTCCGGGGGCGACGGGCTCCTGCTCCTCTCGCACGGCGCGGGCCGGACCCTGCTCGAGAGCGCGGGCGCCGAGACGTCGCTCGGGGAGCTCACGGCTCGCATCTCGGAGCTCCTCGACCGCCCCATCGTCGTCGAAGACCCGGTGGGGCGTTTGATCTCGAGTTTTCCCGAAGAGCCGAACGCCTTGCGAGCCTTGCTCGAAGAGCACAACCTGCGGGCCTCTAAGGGCTCTGGAGTCGAGGAGACGCGCCGCGAGAGGAGGGACCGCTACGCCCGCCTCCCTGACGGCTATCTCTCTGCGCCCGTCGAGCGCTGGCGAATAGCGGACGAGGAGCTCCACTGGACCCCGGTCGGGATGGGCACCCCGGCCGGCTACCTGTGGATGGACCTCGGGGAGAAACCCCTCACGCCCGAGGACGTGGTCCTCCTTTACTGGGCGCGGCGTGTCCTGGAGACCGAGCTCGGCAAGGAGCGCATCCGCCTCGAGACCGAGCTCGGCGTCAGGGGCGACTTCGTGGACGACCTCATAAACGGCCACTACGGCTCGATCGAGCTCCTCCTGCAACGCGCCGGCTACCTGGACGCCGAACTCTCGGAGGGCGCGCTCGTTCTCGTCGTGGACATAGACGACTTCGCCCGCTACCTGGAGCGCCGCAAGCTCAGGGAGCCGGCCATACAGGAACTCAAGCGGCGCCTGGCCGACGCCGTGCGCCTGCAGGCCCGCCAGCTCTTCTCGAACTTCCTGCTCGGACCCCGCTCCGACAACGTCATCCTCTTCCTCGGCCCTTCGGATAACGAGCCGCCGGAGGAGCTACCCGAGCTGGCCCAAAGGCTGGCGAGGAACGTCCAGCGCTACGCCAAGGGGCTACTGCCCGACCTCACGGTCTCCGTCGGCATCGGGCGCTACAAGAGAAACCCCGCCCTGCTGCCGGACGCCTACTCGGAAGCAGAGGTCGCCCTGGAGATCGGGCACCGCATCCACGGCCCATCCTCCGTCTCGACCTTCGAGGGGACTGGCACCTACAAGCTCTTGTTCCGCGTCCTGCAGGAGAGCCCCGAGGAGCTCGAAGCGTTCTACGCCGAGACCCTGGAGCCGGTCGTCGACTACGACTCGCGCTACGGCACGGACCTCGTCCACACCCTCACCACCTATTTGGAGAACGACGCCTCGACCGTGAAGACCGCAACCGGTCTCTTCGCCCACCGCCACACCATCCGCTATCGCCTCGACCGCGTCGGCGAGCTCACGGGGCTCGACGTGGACAAGAGCGAAGACCGCGAACGACTCACGCTCGGTATAAAGGCCATGCAACTCCTCGGTCGCGTCCCCGGACAGCCCTCAAGCTTCTCGGATAGATAGCCTGTAGCACGCCGTTCTGTACGTGCGCCATAACAAGAGGGCGTGGCGGGGGCACCATCTTTGTACACTCGGCTAAAGACCCTTCGGGTAGCGGTGCCTAGACTAAGTTCGTAAAGAATATACCCTCGAAGGAGGCAGCTCTTGCGGAGGCTTGGTTTACTAACGACGATGGTTCTCATGCTGGTGCTCGCGCTACCGGGCCTCGCGCTCGCGCAGGACGGGCCGACGGTCGCCGACCTCTCGCTCGCGATGGACACCGTGTGGGTCCTCATAGCGGCGGTCCTTGTGCTGTTCATGCAGGCGGGGTTCGCGATGCTCGAGGTCGGCTTCTCCCGGATGAAGAACGTCGGGAGCGTGGTCGCCAAGATACTCGTCAACCTCGCGATAGCGGCCCTGCTCTTCTGGGCCGTGGGCTTCGCGATGGCCTTCGGAACCGGCAACGCCATAATGGGGACGCAGGGCTGGTTCCTCGCCGTGCCCCAGAACGCCGTGAACGACGTGTATGCCGGGCTCTCGTGGACGCAGGTCCCGCTCTCGGCCAAGTTCCTCTTCCAGGTCGCGTTCTGCGCGGTCTCCCTGGCGATCGTGTGGGGCACCATGCTCGAGCGGACCAAGTTCGCCGTGTACGTCGTCTTCGCTGTCGTCTTCGCCGGTCTCCTCTACCCGCTGGTGGGGCACTGGATCTGGGGCGGTGGCTGGCTGACCGAGCTCGGGATGCAGGACTTCGCCGGCTCGACGGTCGTGCACCTCTCGGGCGCTATGGCGGCGCTGGCCGGGACCCTGCTCCTCGGACCCCGCCTGGGCAAGTACGACGACGAGGGACGCCCGGTCACCATCCCCGGCCACAACATGCCCCTCGCCGTGCTCGGCGTCCTGATCCTCTGGGTCGGCTGGTACGGCTTCAACCCCGGCTCGACGATGGCAGCGACACCGCAGATCGCGGACATCGCCCTCACGACGACGCTTTCGGCGGCTGCGGGCGTGCTCGGCGCAATGCTCATGAGCTACGCCTACCGGCGCCACGTCGACGTCGGGATGGGCGGCAACGGCGCCATAGCCGCCCTCGTCGCCATCACCGCCCCGTGCGCCTTCGTCGCCCCGTGGGCTTCTATCGTCATCGGCTTCGTCGCCGGCGTCGTGATGTACGCGACGCTGGTCTTCGTGGACGGGATCGGGGTCGACGATCCGCTCGGGGCGATCGCGGCTCACGGCATGGGCGGCATCTGGGGCACGCTTTCGGCCGGTCTCTTCACCACCCCCGAGCTCGCGGCCATCGGCCGGCCCGGCCTCTTCTACGGCGGCGGCCTCTACCAGCTCGGCATCCAGGCCCTCGGCATCGTCGCCTGCGGCGGCTTCGTCTTCCTCGCCTCGCTCGCGGTCTTCGCGACCCTCAAGGCCACCATCGGCGTCAGGGTCAAGCCGGACCAGGAGCTCGACGGTCTCGACATCCACGAGCATGGGGTCTACGGTTACCCGGACCTCGTCGCTACCGACTACCAGAACGGGAACGGCGCCAGCAGGATCCCAGACCCCCTGGACAGGACGGCCGAAGGAACCGTCTAGAACGAGCGACAACCGCACCGGCCGGGGCTCTGCCTCCGGCCGGTGTCTGCGGCGAAAGGCCCCGGGGAGCGCGTCTTCGGGGTTCTTCCGCGTAGGACGCTAGGGACAGGATGGAGAGCATTTGGCATCACCGATAACCCAGGCGACGGCGCACGGTAACAACGTCGTCGCCGTCTACGCCGACAGGGTGGAGTTGCGCAGCGGGTGGCAGGGACAGCATGTCGAGGCCATAAGCATCAGGGACGTCTCGGCACTCCGGTTGCGGGGCGTGATCAACTGCACCCTTACCATCGTGGACAATGGCGGGCGTCATTTCGAGCTGCAGCGTATGGCCCTCCCCGACGCCCGCGCGGTCAAGGCCGCGATAGAGCGCCAGAAGCAGAAAGCCAGTACCTACGAGTAGTCGCCAGGCATAGCTTCCCCCGAAACCTCGTCTCCCAACTAAAGATTTACAACGTAAGTGCCTCGCCTATACTGTTAGAGGCGAGGCGTTTAGGAGGAGGGCTCTGATGGTCGTAGCGGGACGACAACCCTTGAGTCGGAGGCGGGTGCTGGAGGAGGCGGTGCGGTTCACCGATCGCGAGGGGCTCGAAGCGCTCACCATGCGGCGGTTGGGGTCGGAGCTCGGAGTGGAGGCGATGTCGCTCTACAACCACGTCCCGAACAAGAGCGCATTACTTGACGGCATGGTGGAGGTCCTGCTGGGGGAGCTGGAGGTCCCACCCCCGGCCCATGATTGGGAGGAGCGCATCAAGGAGGGCTACCGGGCGTTCCGGCGTCTCGCCCACGAGCATCCCAACGTCTTCCCCCTCCTCGTCAACCGGCCGCCCGATACGATGGACGGGGCATGGCTAGTCGAGGAGCTCTTGCGGACTCTACGGCTGGCGGGCTTCGATCGGGAGACCGCACTGCACGCGTTCCGGGCGCTCTCGAGCTACGCCTTCGGGTACGCGATGGCGGAGATCCGGGGCTTCACCCTCGAGCCCGCTGGCTCGCGTCTCGGCGCGCGTTCGCTCTCGCCTGCAAAGTTCCCCAACCTCTGTGAGCTCGCGCCGTATCTGGAGGAGGTCGACCACGACCGGGAGTTCGAGTTCGGGCTCGAGGTCATCATCGCCGGGCTGCGGGACCGGAGCTGAGCCAACGTGCAAGCACCGGGGCTTTGCGGAACTTACGAGAAAATCTCTCCTACGAAGCTACCTCCTGTAGCTGTCTCTCGAGGTCCTTGATCTCGTCCCTCAGCTTGGCGGCGTACTCGAACTTGAGCTCCTCGGCGGCTTCTAGCATCTCGGCCTCGAGGTCCGCTATGAGGGTCCGGAGCTCGTCGGGGTCGCGCGGCGCGTCGCGGGCGGCCTTCTGGCGTTGAGACCTGTAGAGGCCCTTCGCTTCGGCGGCGATCAGGATGTCCGAGACGCCCTTGACTATGGTGCGCGGCTCTATGCCGTTGCGCTCGTTGTACGCTATCTGGATCTCACGCCGCCGGTTCGTCTCGCCGATAGCAACCCGCATCGCCTCGGTCTCCTTGTCGGCGTACATGATGACCCGTCCGTTGACGTTCCTGGCGGCGCGCCCGATGGTCTGAATGAGCGCACGCTCCCCGCGCAGGAAACCCTCCTTGTCCGCATCCAGTATGGCGACGAGGGTTACCTCCGGCAGGTCCAGGCCCTCGCGCAGAAGGTTTATGCCGACGAGCACGTCGAACTCGCCGGTCCGGAGGCCCCGGATTATCTGGATGCGATCCAGCGTCTCTATATTCGCGTGCATGTAGCGCGCCTTGACGCCGTGCTCCAGCAGGTAGTCCGTGAGGTCCTCGGCCATCTTTATGGTGAGGGTGGTGATGAGGACCCGCTCGTCGTGCTCGACGCGCTTGGCCACCTCGTTGAGGAGGTCGTCGATCTGGTTCGTGGTAGGTCTCACCTCGACCTCGGGGTCCACGAGACCGGTGGGGCGGATGATCTGCTCGACTATCTGCTCGGAGTTCTCGAGCTCGTAGGGTCCAGGGGTCGCAGAGACGAAGACCATCTGGTTGGTCTTGAGCAGGAACTCGTCCCACATCAGCGGCCTGTTGTCCAGGGCGCTCGGGAGCCTGAAGCCGAACTCGACAAGCGTACTCTTGCGGCTACGGTCTCCGTTGTACATCCCCCGCACCTGCGGCAGCGTTATGTGCGACTCGTCCACGAAGGTGAGGTAGTCATCGGGGAAGTAGTCGAGCAGCGTGTACGGCGTCGAGCCCGCGGGCCTCCCGTCGAGGTGGCGCGAGTAGTTCTCGATGCCGGAGCAGTAGCCGACCTCGCGCATCATCTCGAGGTCGTACCGGGTTCGCTGCCTGAGCCGGTACGCTTCCAGGACCTTGCCCTCGCCTTCCAGCTCGGCTACGCGCTCCTCAAGCTCGGCCTCAATGTTCCTGATGGCGACCACAAGCCGGTCCTCGTCGGTGACGAAATGGGTCGCCGGGTAGACGGTCAGGGTGTCCAGCTCGCGCAGGATCTCGCCCGTCAACGGGTCTACCTCGACCATGTTCTCTACCTCGTCGCCGAAGAGCGAGATGCGGTAGATCGTGTCCTGGTAAGCGGGGTGGACCTCGAGCACGTCGCCGCGCACCCTGAAGGTGCCGCGGGCGAGTTGGAAGTCGTTTCTCGTGTACTGGATATGGACGAGGTCACGCAAGACGTCGTCGAGGTCGTAGAAGCCGCCCTTCTCGAGCAGGACCATCCTCTTGCGGTACTCCTCGGGGCTACCGAGACCGTAGATCGCCGAGACGCTCGCCACCACTATGACGTCGCGCCGCGTGAAGAGGGAGCTCGTCGTGGAGTGCCTGAGGCGGTCTATGTCCTCGTTGATCTGGGCGTCCTTCTCGATGAAGGTGTCGGTCCGCGGCACATAGGCCTCGGGCTGGTAGTAGTCGTAGTACGAGACGAAGTACTCGACGGCGTTGTTCGGGAAGAACTCGGAGAACTCGCTGGCGAGCTGGGCGGCGAGCGTCTTGTTGTGCGCGATGACGAGCGCGGGCCGCCCGGCCTTCTCGATGACGCGGGCCATCGTGTGGGTCTTTCCGCTCCCGGTGACGCCGAGAAGCGTCTGGGCGCCCATCCCGGCCTCGAGGCCCGAGGCGAGCCTCTCTATGGCCTGCGGCTGGTCGCCGGTCGGAAGGTACTCGCTGTTTACCTGGAACTTACCGCGAACGTCGATCTAGGTTCCTCCCGTAGAGTTCCGCGTAGGTTTCTTCGGCCTCGAGCACGTTCTCCACGTAGTTGCGGGTCTCCGTGAAGGGGATGTCCTCCCCGATGTCGAA